>NZ_LEKR01000005.1:0-161570 GCF_001580555.1 Stenotrophomonas sp. DDT-1 | reverse complement strand
GCGGGCTCGCGTGCGCTCGATGCCAACGTGGTGTCGGTCGGCGGCGGCAATGGCACCGACGGCCCGGCCACGCGGCGCATCGTCAATGTGGCCGACGGCCGCATCGCTGCCGGCAGCACCGATGCGGTCACCGGGTCACAGCTCAACGTCACCAACCAGCGCGTGGGCGCAGTGGAAACCCGCGTGGGTGATTTCGATTCGCGCATCGCTACGGTCGAGACCACGGCGGCCAGTGCAGTCGGCTATGACGACGCCAGCCGTGATCGCCTGACCCTGTCCGGCTTCCAGGGCACCACCATCGACAACGTCGGTGCCGGCAGCATCGCCGCCGGCAGCCGCCAGGCGATCAATGGCGGGCAGTTGTTCCAGTCGCTCAGTGATGCCGCCAGCTTCCTCGGCGGTGGCGCCAGCGTCGGCATGCAGGGTGTGTTCGTGGCGCCGAACTACGTGATCCAGGGCGCGACGTACAGCAACGTCGGCGATGCGCTCGGTGCGCTGGACCGCAAGGTCAGCGAGATCGATCGCCGCACCGCCGGAGGCACGCGTTCGGGAACGGCCAGCCTGCGTTCGATGAGTGCCTCGCTGGATGAAAGCGCACTGGCCAGCGTCGCCGACGCACCGGCCACCGCCGACGCGGCACCGGCCAGCACCGCACGCGTCCAGGGCACGCCGACGGCCGCCGCCGCCGGTGCCGGGATTCCGGTTGGCACCCCGGCCACGGGCTTCAACGCCGTCGCCATGGGTGAAGGCGCAGTGGCCAGTGGCGTCTCGTCCACCGCCATCGGCCAGGGCGCCAGTGCCACGGCTGCCAACGCGGTGGCTTTGGGCCAGGGCTCGGTTGCCGATCGTGCCAACACCGTGTCGGTCGGTAGCGAAGGCAACGAACGCCAGGTCACCAACGTCGCCGCCGGCACCACTGCCACCGACGCCGTCAACAAGGGCCAGCTGGATCGTGGCATGGCCACCGCCAACAGCTACACCGACAGCCGTGTCCAGGCTGTCGCCGACAGCTTCGATGTGTTCAAGGGCGAGATCGACGGGCGCCTGCGCCACATGGATCGTCGCATCGACCGCCAGGGTGCGATGAGTGCGGCGATGCTCAACATGGCCACCAGTGCCGCCGGTATCCGCACCCAGAACCGGGTCGGCGTCGGCATCGGTTTCCAGGGCGGCGAGTCGGCGTTGTCGCTGGGCTATCAGCGTGCGATCAGCGATCGCGCCACGGTCACCTTCGGCGGTGCCTTCAGCAGCGACGACAGCTCGGTTGGCGTCGGTGCTGGCTTCGGCTGGTAAGCCAAACCACTGCGCCGGCGGCCACCCACGCCGGCGCCAAACCTGCAATCAGGGCCTGGGGGGAGGTCACGGCAATCCCGGCTGGGCCGGCCGGGAGTCGTCAAGGAATGATGGCCGCAGTGTTGGTTCGATCCATGACCCAGAAGAGGAATTTCGACGTGATCAAGAAGCAGAACCTTCGCATCAATGTGCTTGCCGCCGCCGTGCTGTCGATGACCGCGGTGGGTGCCGTCCACGCCGCCGGGTTGCCGACCCGTGAACCGGTGCGCCAGGCCAGCACCGCCGAGCCGGGCGCCGAGCGCATCATCGTCAAGTATCGTGCCGGCACCGCTGCGGCGGGCGACCGTTCGGCCAAGCTGTCCACCGTGCAGTCCGCGCTGATCCGCGCCAGCCTGTCCGGTGGCACCGCCCGCGCCAGCACGCTGGGCCCGCAGGTCGTGCGCAGGCTTGGCGTCGGTGCCGACCTGATCCGCCTGCAGGGGCGCCTGGCGCCTGCGGAACTGCAGCGCGTGCTGAAGGAACTGAAGGCCGACCCGGCCGTGCAGTACGCCGAAGCCGACGTGAAGCTGCGCCGCACCGAGCTGCGCGCCGGTGACGTGCAGCCGGCGCTGGCGCCGAACGATCCGTACTACCAGCAGTACCAGTGGCACCTGCACAACGCCACCGGTGGCATCAACGCACCGTCGGCGTGGGATGTATCGCAGGGCGAGGGCGTGGTGGTAGCCGTGCTCGACACCGGCATCCTGCCGCAGCACCCGGACCTGGTCGGCAACCTGCTGGAAGGCTACGACTTCATCAGCGATGCCGAGACGTCGCGCCGTGCCACCAACGATCGCGTGCCGGGCGCGCAGGACTATGGCGACTGGGTCGAGAACGACAACGAGTGCTACACCGGCTCCGTCGCGGAGGACAGCTCCTGGCACGGTACCCATGTGGCCGGCACCGTGGCCGAGCAGACCAACAACGGCGTCGGCATGGCCGGTGTCGCGCACAAGGCCAAGGTGCTGCCGGTCCGCGTGCTCGGCAAGTGCGGTGGCTACCTTTCCGATATCGCCGACGCCATCACCTGGGCCTCCGGCGGCACCGTGGCGGGCGTGCCCGCCAATGCCAACCCGGCCGAGATCATCAACATGAGCCTGGGTGGAAGCGGCAGCTGTGACGGAACCTACCAGGATGCGATCAATGGCGCGATCTCGCGTGGCACCACCGTGGTCGTGGCGGCCGGCAACGAGACCGACAACGCTTCCAAGTACCGTCCGGCCAGTTGCGATGGCGTGGTGACCGTCGGTGCCACCCGCATCACCGGCGGCATCACCTACTACTCCAACTACGGCACCCGCGTGGACCTGTCCGGTCCGGGGGGTGGCGGCAGCGTCGATGGCAATCCCGGCGGCTACGTCTGGCAGTCCGGTTCCGATGCGGCCACCACGCCGGAGTCGGGCAGCTACAGCTACATGGGCATGGGCGGCACGTCGATGGCCTCGCCGCACGTGGCTGCCGTCGCTGCACTGGTGCAGAGCGCGCTGATCGCCAAGGGGAAGGACCCGCTGGCCCCCGCCGCGATGCGCGCGCTGCTGAAGGAAACCGCGCGCCCGTTCCCGGTCAGCATCCCGACCGCCACCCCGATCGGCACCGGCATCGTCGATGCCAAGGCGGCGCTGGCCAAGGCACTGGAAGAGCCGTGCACCGAGAACTGCGGGCCGGTGGCGACGCCGCTGACCAACAAGGCCGCCGTGGGGGGCCTGAACGGTACGGCCGGCAGCAGCCGCCTGTACAGCTTCGAGGCAGCCGCTGGCAAGCAGCTCAGCGTGATCACCTACGGTGGCACCGGCAACGTGTCGGTCTACATCGCCCAGGGACGCGAGCCGAGCGCCAGCGACAACGATGGCAAGTCGACCCGTCCCGGCACGTCCGAAACGGTACGGGTGAACAAGCCGGTGGCAGGCACCTACTACATCAAGGTGGTGGGCGAAGCGGCCTACAACGGCGTGAGCATCCTCGCCACGCAGTAAGCCTGACGTGTCGTAGTTGAACGGCCGAGGCCCGTCATCCTGTGTGACGGGCTTCGTCTTTTTACGAAAGCTGGCCGCAGGGCGGCGGAAATCATGGCTTAACTGCTAAAGTCGGTCCGATTGACAGGAGAGTCACGTGAACGCGCTCGCTGCAACCGTTACCGACGATGCCGAAGGCCGCATCCTGGATGCGCTGCTGGCACGCGGCCGGCTCAAGGAAGGAGACCTGGCGCGCGCGCGGCCGCTGCACGCCGAGGCCGGCGGCAGCCTGCTGGGCCTGCTGGTGCGCCTGGGCCTGGTGTCTGAACGCGACCAGGCACAGGCCAGCGCCGAGGTGCTGGGCCTGCCGCTGCTGGAGGGCAAACAGGTGCCGGAGGCCCCGCCGCAGGCGCTGGCCGAGGGACTGCCGCTGTCGCTGCGTTTCCTGAAGCAGTTCCATGTGTGCCCGCTGGAGCTGAATGAACACGGAGTGCGTCTGTGGCTGGCCGATGCCCACGATGCCTATCCGCAGCAGGCCGTGCAGTTGGCGCTGGGGGTTCCGGTGACACCAGTGCTGGGCATGCGCGCGGAGATCGATGACCTGGTCGAGCGCTGGTTCGGCCAGGGCCGCAGCGCGATGGGCGCGATCGTGGAAACCGCCGATGGCGAGGGCGGCGCGGTCGACGATATCGAGCACCTGCGCGACCTCGCTTCGGAAGCGCCGGTGATCCGTCTGGTCAACCTGGTGATCCAGCGTGCGGTGGAACTGCGCGCTTCGGATATCCATGTCGAACCGTTCGAGAGCCGGTTGAAGGTCCGCTACCGGGTCGATGGCGTGCTGGTGGAGGGCGAAAGCCCGCCGGCCAACCTCACCGCCGCGGTGATCAGCCGCATCAAGATCATGGCCCGGCTCAACATCGCCGAGCGCCGCCTGCCGCAGGACGGCCGCATCATGCTGCGCGTGCAGGGCAAGGAGCTGGACCTTCGCGTGAGTACCGTGCCCACCGCGCATGGCGAAAGCGTGGTGATGCGCCTGCTGGACCGTGAAACGGTGGTCTTCGATTTCCACCGGCTCGGCTTCACCGACGCCTTCCTGCCGCAGTTCCGCAAGGTACTGGAACAGCCGCACGGCATCCTGCTGGTGACCGGCCCGACCGGCTCGGGCAAGACCACCACGCTGTACACCGCGCTGAGCCAGCTCAACACCGCCGACGTCAAGATCATCACGGTGGAAGATCCGGTCGAATACCAGATCGAGGGCATCAACCAGATCCAGGCCAAGCCGCAGATCGGCCTGGATTTCGCCAACGCGCTGCGCAGCATCGTCCGCCAGGATCCGGACATCATCATGATCGGTGAAATGCGCGACCTGGAAACCGCGCGCATCGCCATCCAGTCGGCATTGACCGGCCACCTGGTGCTGTCCACCCTGCACACCAACAATGCGGCCGGTGGCATCACCCGCCTGCTCGACATGGGCGTGGAGGATTACCTGCTCACCTCGACCATCAACGGCATCCTCGCCCAGCGCCTGGTGCGCCGGCTGGAGCCGACCCATGCCGAACGCTACGCAGCCTCGCCAGAGGAGATCGAACGCTTCGAGCTGCGCCGCCTGCAGCCGGAGGGACCGATCCACCTTTACCGTCCGAAGCCCTCGGCGCTGGCGCCGACCGGCTACCTGGGGCGTACCACCATCATGGAATTCCTGGTGATGAACGATGCGCTGCGGCGTGCGGTGATGCGTCGCGATGGCATGGGCGAGATCGAGCGCATCGCCCGCGAAGCCGGCATGCGCACCATGTACGAGGATGGCCTGTCCAAGGCGTTGAGCGGACAGACCACCATCGAGGAAGTGCTGCGCGTGACCGAGGAAAGCTGATGCGTGCAGGACGCCGGGGCTGACATGCCGAACTACCGCTACAAGGCGCTCAATCCGCACGGTGAGGTCTTCGACGGGCAGATGGAGGCGGCCAGCGAGGCCGAGCTGATCGCGCGCCTGCAGGACCAGGGCCACCTGCCGATGGAGACGCAGCTGGCCGACGCCGGCGCGATCGGCGGCAGCAGCTGGCGCAACCTGCTGCAGCAGCGCCCGTTGCAGGGCGCTGCATTGCTGCAGTTCACCCAGCAGCTGGCGACCCTGCTCGGTGCCGGCCAGCCGCTGGACCGCGCGCTGTCGATCCTGCTGGGGTTGCCCGAGGACGAACGATCGCGCCGCGCGATCACCGACATCCGCGACGTGGTGCGCGGCGGTGCACCGCTGTCCACCGCGCTGGAACGCCAGCATGGGCTGTTCTCGCGGCTGTACGTGAACATGGTGCGCGCCGGCGAAGCCGGTGGCAGCCTGCATGAAACCCTGCAACGCCTGGCCGACTACCTCGAGCGCAGCCGCGCGCTGCAGGGCAAGGTCATCAACGCACTGGTCTACCCGGCCATCCTGCTGGTGGTGGTGGGCGGCGCGCTGCTGTTCCTGCTTGGCTATGTGGTGCCACAGTTCGCGCAGATGTACGAGAGCCTGGACGTGGCGCTGCCGTGGTTCACCAATGCGGTGCTGCAGCTGGGCCTGTTCGTGCGCGACTGGTGGGTGCTGCTGCTGGTGGTGCCGGCGCTGGTGGCGCTGTTCTTCGAGCGCAAGGCGCGGCAACCCGCGTTCCGGCTGGCGCTGGATGGCTGGCTGCTGCAGCGCCGTGGCATCGGCCGTCTCGTCGGTGAACTGGAAACCGCGCGCCTGGCGCGCACGCTGGGCACCCTGCTGCGCAATGGGGTGCCGCTGCTGGGCGCGCTGGGCATCGCCCGCAACGTACTGGGCAACCGCGCGCTGGCCGCCGACGTGGAAGCGGCCGCCGATGAAGTGAAAAATGGTGCCGGCCTGTCGCTGGCACTGTCGCGCGGCAAGCGCTTCCCGCGCCTCGCCCTGCAGATGATCCAGGTCGGCGAGGAATCCGGCGCCCTCGATACCATGCTGCTGAAGGCCGCCGACACCTTCGAACAGGATAGTGCCCGGCGCATCGACCGCCTGCTGGCGGCGATGGTGCCGGCGATCACCCTGGTGCTGGCCTCGGTGGTGGGCGCGGTGATCGTCGCCGTGCTGGTGCCGCTGTACGACCTGACCAATGCCATCGGTTGACGATGGCACTCCCTGCAACCCCGACACTCCGCAACTGAAAGGACCGTCCATGATTGCCCGTCGCCGACCGATCCGCCTTTCCTTCACTGCCGCGCGCAACCAGTCGGGCATGAGCCTGCTGGAAATCATCATCGTCATCGTGCTGATCGGCGCGGTGCTGACCCTGGTCGCCAGCCGTGTGCTGGGCGGTGCCGACCGTGGCAAGGCCAACATCGCCAAGGCGCAGGTGCAGACCGTGGCGTCCAAGATCGACAACTACCAGATCGACACCGGCAAGCTGCCCGGCTCGCTCAATGACCTGGTGACCGCACCGGCAGGTGTTGGCGGCTGGCTCGGCCCGTACGCCAAGCCGGCCGACCTGAACGACCCGTGGGGCCACGCCCTGGAATACCGCGCACCGGGCGAAGGCCAACCGTATGAGCTGGTCAGCCTGGGCAAGGATGGCAAGGCCGGCGGCAGCAGCGTCGACGCTGACATCCGCTACCAGCCGTAACCGCGCATGACGTATTTCCTGCCGCGCCGGTTGCCCCACCCGCGCCTGCACGGCAGGCGCGCGGCGGGACTGTCGCTGCTGGAAATGCTGCTGGTGATCGCACTGATCGCGGCGATCGGCCTGATCACTGCCGCCGGTCTGTCGCGCGGCTTCGCCGGCATGCAGCTGCGCAGCGCAGGCAAGGACATCGCCAGCCAGCTGCGCATGGTGCGCGCGCAGGCGATCGCCCGCGGTGAACCGCAGCGCTTCGTCATCGAGCCGGCGCGGCGGCGCTGGGAAGGCGCCAACCAGCGCCACGGTGAGGTGCCCGCAAAGCTGCAGGTGCAGTTCGAAGGTGCCGCACAGCTGGCCACCGCGCCGGGGCAGGGTGTGATCGAATTTCATCCCGATGGTGGCTCCAGCGGTGGCCGCATCCGGTTGCAGCGCGACGGCGCCGAATGGCGCGTCGACGTCGGCTGGCTCACTGGCGAGGTCCGCTCCGGCCCCTGGCGGGCGCAATGAAGCGGCGCGCGCGTGGCTTCACCCTGCTGGAAGTGATCATCGCCTTCGCCCTGCTGGGCCTGGCGTTGACCCTGCTGCTGGGCAGCCTGTCCGGCGGCGCAAAACAGGTGCGCGATGCCGAGTTGCGCACGCGCGCGGTGCTGCACGCCCAGTCGTTGCTGGCCGAAGCCGGTGTCGACACACCGCTGCAGGTGGGCAGCCAACAGGGTGACTGGGAACAGGGGCGCTATCACTGGGAACTGCAGGTTCAGCCGTGGGTGGAGCCCCGCGCCGGCACTGTCGGGCAGGCGACGTCACCGGGTACTGCATGGCTGGCGGAGCTGCAGTTGCAGGTGCGCTGGGGCGACAGCGAACGCGAGCAGCTGCGCTGGCGCAGCCTGCGACTGTTGCCGCCCGACCTGGAGAATGCCCGGTGAGGCGCCGCGCCGCAGGGTTCACCCTGGTCGAAGTGATGCTGGCCACCGTGCTGCTGGCCGGCGGCCTGGCGTTGGCCTTTGCCAGCGTGCGCTCGGCGATGGCGGTCAGCCAGCGCGGCGAGCAGATCGCCGCCGAAAGCGAACGCATGCGCGCGGTGGAATCGTTGCTGCGCAGGCAGCTGGCGGCTGCGCTGCGCACGCCGCTGGAAGTTCCGGATCCCACCCGCGAGCCGGTCTTCTTCCAGGGCGAAGAGCAGCGCATGCTGTTCGCCGCCGACCTGCCCGGCTACCTCGGCCGTGGCGGACCCTACCTGCACGCGCTGCAGGTCGACGGACGCGCTGGCCAACAGCGCCTGCTGCTGGAGCTGGTGCTGCTGCAGGAAGGCGAGCGCATCGTCGAGAACCCGCCGCGCCCGCCCGAGGTGCTGGTGGAAAACCTGAAGTCGGTGCAGCTGCGCTATCGGGGTATCGATGCCAGCACCGGGCAGGTGACTGACTGGATGCCGCGCTGGGACGACACCCGCCGCCTGCCGATGCTGGTGGAGATCCAGATCGCGCCGGCCCGGGGGGCGCCGTGGCCGCCGCTGGTGGTGGCGCTGCGCGCCGGTGGCAGCGGAGGCGCGCGATGAGGCGTCAGGGTGGGGCGGCACTGGTGCTGGTGCTGTGGCTGATCGCGTTGATGACCGCGCTGGTCGGCGCATTCGCGCTGAGCGCACGGGTCGAACACCTGCAGCAGCGCGTGCTGGATGACGATGCACGCGGGCAGGAACGTGCGCGTGCCGGCCTCGAGTATGCACTGCTGCGCCTGTCGGCCGATCCGCAGCGCGCGCCCTGGCGTGCCGATGGCCGGACCTATCGCTGGCAGTTCGACGACGCCAGCATCGAGATCAAGGTGCTGGACGAGAACGGCAAGATCAACCTGAACCTGGCCGATGCCGCGCTGCTGGCCGCCTTCCTCAAGGCACTGGGTGAAGACGATGCACAGGCCCGGCAGCTGGCCGGGGCCATCATCGACTGGCGTGACGAGGACAGCCTGCTGCAGCCGGGCGGTGGTGCCGAAGCGCAGGACTACGCCGCAGCCGGGTTGCCCTATGGCCCACGCAACAAGCGGTTCGAGACCCTGGGCGAGCTGCAGCGCGTGCTGGGCATGCGCGGCACGCTGTACCGGGCGATGTTGCCGCACCTGACCCTGTACAGCCGCCAGGCGCGACCGGATCCCCAGTTCGCCAGCGCACCGGTGCTGACCGCACTGGGCCTGGATGCGGATACCGTGCTGGCGCAGCGGGCCCAGCAGGAGCGTGATGCAGATTCCGCTGGCGGTACGACAACGCTTGCCAGCAGCAGCGGCACCTATAGTATCGAGTCCGCTGCTATCGACAGCAGTGGACGCAGGTCGGTGTTGCAGGCAGTGATACGCAGTGGCTCGGGCGGCGTTCCCGGGCGGACCTACACAGTGCTTCGCTGGGAGCAGGGAATGACAGCAAGATGACGGCGTGGCAGGACAGTCTGCGGCAGGTGCAGGGCCGGATCGGCCCGGGCGCTGGCCGTTTCCTGCGCTGGTGGCGGCAGTCGCTGCTGGCCTGGGTACCGGTGCGCTGGCAATGGGCGTTGGGCTGGGGCCAGGCCCGCCTGTTGCTGCAGCCTGAGAGCGACCAGCTGCAGGTCTGGCGTGAGGCCGGTGAACGCCGCGAAGTGGTGGCGCGCCTGCCGTGGCCGCTGTCGCCGGTGGAACTGGACCGCGTACTCGAGCCGCGCCTGCGCAGCCTGCCCCGGGTGTGGCTGCTGCCCGCGGCGGATGTGTTGCGGCGCACGCTGCGCCTGCCCGCCGCGGCGGCCGACCGCCTGCGTGCCGTGGTCGGTTTCGAAATCGACCGGCAGACCCCGTTCGAAGCGTCCCAGGTCAGCTATGACGTGCGTGAACTCGGCGCGGGCGGCGAAGGGCAGTTGCAGGTCGAACTGGTAGCGTGGCCACTGCGGCAGCTGGAAGCATGGCGCACGCGGGTGGGCCAATGGGCCGATGCGCTGGCCGGCGTCGATGCCATCGATGCGCAGGGCAACGTGTTGCAGGTGAACCTGCTGCCGCCCGCGCAGCGCCAATTGCGGCCAGACCCGATGCGGCGCTGGAACCTGCTGCTGGCAGTGGCATCCGTCGTGATGCTGGTACTGGCCGCGGTGCAGCTGCTGGACAACCGCCAGGCCGCCGCCGACGAACTGCGTGCGCAGGTCGAGCGCAGCGCGCGCAGCGCGCGTGGCGTGGCCAGCGAACGCGCGCAGCTGCAGGCGCTAATCGATGGTGCTGCATTCCTTGAGAAGCAGCGCAGCCAGCGCGCCAGTACGGTGGAGATCTGGAACGAACTGACCCGGCGCCTGCCGGAAGGTACCTACCTGGAAAAGCTGGCGATCGAGAACAACAACCTGCAGCTGATCGGCCTGAGCCGCGAGGCATCGCAGCTGGTGCAGCTGCTGCAGGACGCACCGCAGTGGCGCAAGGTCAACCTGACCGGGGTGCTGCAGGCCGATGGCGCGGCCAGTGGCCGCGACCGCTTCACCATGACCGCCGAACTGCAGCCGTTGCCGGCCGCAGCACCGACCCCGGAGGCGGCCGATGCCGATGCCAAGCGCACGCCGTGATCGCTGGTTGGCGCTGGCACTGCTGCTGGCAGTGCTGGGCCTGGCCTATCTGCTGCTGGTGCACCCCTGGTTCACCCAGCCGCTGCGTGCGATCGAC
The DNA here is from genome assembly GCF_001580555.1 of Stenotrophomonas sp. DDT-1. Lineage (NCBI taxonomy): Bacteria > Pseudomonadati > Pseudomonadota > Gammaproteobacteria > Lysobacterales > Lysobacteraceae > Stenotrophomonas > Stenotrophomonas sp. DDT-1. Next base: position 151,024 of record NZ_LEKR01000005.1, on the reverse strand, counting down.
GCCGATGTCGCCGCCCTGCGCGAACGCGAGTCGCGCGTGCAGGCGCAGCTGCAGCAGCAGCCGCAGATCGAACAGCGCCTTCGCGCTACCCGCGAGGCACTGCAGCAGCGGCCAGGCTTCCTGCGCGAAGCCACCGCCGAAGCTGCCGCCGCTGCATTGGGCGCCCGGCTGCAGGATGCCGTAGCGATGGCCAGCCCGGGCAACCGCAGCTGCACCATCAGCAACCGCACGCCGCTGACCGACAACCGGCGCGATGCCGAGTTCGTGCGCGTCGCCATGCAGGTGCGCCTGCGCTGCGGCGTGGCCGAACTGGCCACCGTGCTGCACAGCCTCGAAACCGGCAGCCCCCGCCTGTTCGTCGACAACCTCAACCTGATCGCGCAGCGCTTCCAGCAATCGCCGAACGAATCGGGGCTGGGCCTGGATGTGTCCTTCGAGCTGGCCGGCTATCTGCTGCCAGGCGCCGCCGCCGATGGCACGGTTCCGGCGCCCGCTGCAGCGCCGACGCCGGCTGCTTCGCCGGCCGAGGCCACGCCGGCGCCCCAGCCGGCGCCCCCGTCCGAAGGGCAGGAGGTGGCCGATGAAGCTTGAGCAGATCAGCCTGCGTACCGGCTTCCTGCTGGCACTGGCCGGCTGGGCGGCGATGGTCTGGCTGGCAACCGTCTTCGGGCTGGGCAGCCAGCTGCCGGGCGCCGACGGTGATGCCGACGCCGCGCCATCGCTGCCATCGTTGCCGCCGCTGGCTGCCGAGCGCATGGCCAGCGCCGACAGCTACAGCGCGATCGGAGAGCGCCCGCTGTTCGCCGAAGACCGCAGGCCGCGGCCCTATCTGCTGGGGGGCAGCGAACCGGCGGCCAGTGCCGCGTTGCGCCTGACCGGCGTGCTGCTGACCGGCGATTTCGGCATGGCCACCTTCACCACCGAACAGAACCGCTCGCTGCGCCTGCGTCTCAACGGCGAAGCCGTGGATGGCTGGCAGCTGGTCGCGCTGCAGCCGCGCCAGGCGACGGTGATCGGCCCCGGTGGCAACCAGGTCCTGGAACTGGCCGTGTTCAACGGCCAGGGCGGCGAGCCGCCGACGGTGCTGCGCGGTGCCAACGGTGTACCGCCTGCAGGTGCGGTCGTTGTGCCGCCTTCGGCGGGTGCTCCGCCGGCGCCGTCCCCGGTCGCGGCCACCCCACCGACGCCGCCCGCCGGCAATGCCCCCACACCTGCGGCGTCAGCTGCAAAAACACCACCGGCCAACAACAACGGTCCCAGCGAAGCGCAGATGCAGGCCATCCGCGAACGCATCCAGGCCCGCCGCCGCCAGCTGCAGCAACAGCAGCAACAACCGTCGCCGCCCCCGGGCGATGGCACCAACCGATAGAGTGAATGCATGAACCTGCGTTTTCTTCCCTGGTCCTTTGCCCTCGCGCTGCTGGTCGGCTGCAGTACGGTGTCCGCGCCGCACGTGCAGCGCAACGGCAACCTGTCGCCCAGCGCCGCTGCCGGCCAAGCGGCCGACGTCGCCGCTGATGCCGCCCGCGAAAGCCAGGGCGCACCGCAGGCGGTGATCCGTCGCGGCACCGGCACCATGATCAACCGTGAGGCCGCGCGCGCACCGGCACCGGCGCTGCATGGCGCCAGCACCGGCGAGGCCACCTTCAACTTCGAAGGCGAATCGCTGCATGCGGTGGTCAAGGCCATCCTTGGTGACATGCTTGGCCAGAACTACGTGATTGCACCGGGCGTGCAGGGCACGGTGACCCTGGCCACGCCCAAGCCGGTCTCGCCGGCGCAGGCGCTGAACCTGCTGGAGATGGTGCTGGGCTGGAACAACGCGCGCATGGTCTACAGCGGCGGCCGCTACAACATCGTCGCCGCCGACCAGGCGCTGGCCGGCACGGTCGCGCCGAGCACCGCGCCGGCGGCCAGCGCACGCGGCTTCGAGGTCCGCGTGGTCCCGCTGCAGTTCATCTCCGCCACCGAGATGAAGAAGGTGCTGGAGCCGTATGCGCGTCCCAACGCCATCGTCAATGTGGACAGCGGCCGCAACGTGATCACCCTCGGTGGTACGCGCGCAGAACTGGAAAACTACCTGCGCACCGTCGAGATCTTCGACGTCGACTGGTTGTCGGGCATGTCGGTGGGCGTGTTCCCGATCCAGTCGGGCAAGGCTGAGCAGGTCGCGGCCGACCTGGAAAAGGTATTCGGCGAAGAGAGCAAGACGCCCAGTGCTGGCATGTTCCGTTTCCTGCCGCTGGAGAACGCCAACGCCGTGCTCGTGATCACGCCGCAGGTACGCTACCTGGACCAGATCCAGCAGTGGCTGGATCGCATCGACACCGCAGGTGGCAGCGCCCGCCTGTTCTCCTACGAGCTGCGCTACATCAAGGCACGCGACCTGGCCGAGCGCCTCAGCGAGGCCTTCGCCAGCAGTGGCAACCGCGGCGCCTCCAGCCCGGCCTCGCTCGCGCCAGGCGCCATCCCGTCGCAGCTGGGCGGTGACGGCGATCGTGGCATGGACAACAACAGCAGCACCCTCGGCTCGACGCTGGGCGGGAGCAGTGGCAGTGGCAGCAGCAACGGCAGCCTGAACCTGCCGCAGCGCCAGCCCGGCAACGTCAGCGTCAGCCTGGAAGTGGAGGGCGACCGCGTCGGCGTGTCGGCGGTGGAGGAGACCAACACCCTGCTGGTGCGCTCGACCCCGCAGGCCTGGCGCTCGATCCGCGAGGTGATCGAGAAGCTGGACGTGATGCCGCTGCAGGTGCACATCGAGGCACAGGTGGCCGAAGTCGCGCTGACCGGTGACCTGAAGTACGGCGTGAACTGGTTCTTCGACAACGCCGTGGCTGGTCGCGCGCTGACCGGCGCACTGGCGGGCCTGACCCTGCCGCCGGCAGCGGGCGGTTCGTGGAATACCTTCGCCGGCGGTGTCACCGGCAACGACGGCGTAGGCTGGGCGTTCACCGGTCACAACGCGGCCGCCGTGGTCAGCGCGCTGGACAAGGTCACCGACCTGCGCCTGCTGCAGACACCGTCGGTGTTCGTGCGCAACAACGCCGAGGCCACGCTCAACGTTGGCGACAAGGTGCCGATCAACACCACCACAGTGAACACCGGCGTGGGCACCAGCACCTACAGCTCGGTGCAGTACATCGACACGGGCGTGATCCTCAAGGTGCGCCCGCGCGTGACCCGCGATGGCACGGTGTTCCTGGATATCGTGCAGGAGGTCAGCAGCGCCTCCGACGTGCCGGACGCCTGCAACCCGAACGAGCGCAACTGCAATCCGCGCATCTCGACCAAGAAGCTGTCCACCGAAGCGGCGGTACAGAGCGGCGACACCATCATGCTGGCGGGCCTGATCACCGACTCGGCCACCGATGGCAGCAGCGGCATTCCGGGCCTGAGCAGGATCCCGGTGGTCGGTGCGTTGTTCGGGCAGAAGACCCGCACCAGCCGTCGTTCGGAGGTGATCGTGCTGCTGACCCCGACCATCGTCCGCAACAACCAGGAATCGCGCAACCTGACCGATGAGTACAGCAAGCGCTTCCGCGCGATGGAGCCGCTGAACCAGCCGCGCGCGAAGAAGTAAGGGGGTTACGGCCGGGCTGCGCCCGGCACCCGCAGAGGCTGAAGCTGGAGCAACGGCAACAGCAACAGCGGGTTTACTGAGGGATGGCGGGGCACTGTGGGTTTGCGGGGACGCCGTGAATACGTCCATGTAGGCTCGGTCGCCGCATCCATGCGGCTCACACCCCGCAAACCCACAGTGCCCCGCCTTCGACAGTTTCCTGCTGCTGTTGGTAGGGGTCGACCTTGGTCGACACGATCCACGCCATGCGTGGATGACTCTCCATCGAAATCGAATATTTCGAGATCCGAAACATCTGAGTCGAGCATGGCTCGGCTCTACAGAAGGTAGGGCCGACAGATCGCGGAAAACTGTCGAAGGCGGGGTGGGTCCGGTTGTGGGGGCGTGAGCCGCATGGATGCGGCGACCGAGCCTACAAGGACGTATTTACGGCGTCCCCCGCAACCGGACCCACCCCGCCATCCCCCCAGGAACCCAGCTTTTGCTCCGGCTGTTGCTTCGGCTCTGGCTCTGGCCTCTGCGGGTGCCGGGTGCAACCCGGCCGATACCCTCCCGGTGCTACGCTGTGACCACCGACAACCACGGAGGCGGGATGGGGGCGATCGTGTTGTTGCCGCTGTGCGTGGACGATGCCGCGCTGGACCGCTGCCTGGCCGCACTGGATGCCGGCACCGCGCCGGGCACCGCGGTCTGGCTGGCCGATGACGCGCAGGCAGGGCCGCGTGCGCAGGCCGTGGTCGAGCACTGGTTGGCGCATACGCCGTTGCAGGCCGAATACACCCGGCGCGCGCGGCCACTGGGCGAGGTTGCCCATCTGGATGAGATGCTGCGCGCCTGCGATGGCCTGGACGTGGCCGTGCTGGCACCGGACAGCGTGCCGTCGCCCGGTTGGTTGCAGCAGTTGCAGGATGCCTTCGCCCGCGATGCCGCCATCGCCACCGCGACGCCCTGGTGCAACGCCGGCGAGACCGCGGCGTGGCCACGGCTGGGCGAGATCAATCCCGAACCCCATGACCCGGCCTTGCTGGCGCATACCTGCGCCACGTTGCCCACGCTTCACCCGGAGCTGCCATCGGCGGTCACCCACGCGGTGCTGGTACGTGGCAACGCGCGCCGCCGTGCCGGTGGCCTGGACGTGGACAGCTATGCCGGCTGGAATGCCGCGCTGATCGACCTCAGCCTGCGCATGGCGGGCCTGGGCTGGCGCAACGTGTTGTGCGAGACCGCGTTCGTCGGCCGGGCAGGAGAGGCGGTCAGCCGCGATGGCGACCTGGAGGCCCTGGCGGCACGCTGGCCGGCCTGGGTGCCGCGGCTGGCCGATTTCCTGATGCACGATCCACTGCACGGTCTGCGTGCCGACCTGCAGCAGCGCATGCGGCAGGCGATAATGCCGAAGGAACAGGGCGACCTGTTCGTCCCGCCCGCGCCGGAGCCTCCCGTTTGAATGCAGCCATTGCCGCCATCGTCGTCACCTACCAGAGTGGCAGCACCATCGATGCCTGCCTGTCGCGCCTGCGCCAGGCGCAGGACATCGCCGAGATCCGGGTGATCGACAATGGTTCGCTGGATGGCACGCTGGACATCGTGCAGCGGCATGCCAGCCATGACCCGCGCGTGCGCTTCGTCGGCAATCCGGACAATCCCGGCTTTGCCGCCGCCAACAACCAGGGCGTGGCCGACTCGCACAGCCCCTGGCTGGCCTTCATCAACCCGGACCTGATGGTTGAGCCGGACACCCTGACCGAACTGCGCAGCCGTGGCGAGGTGCTGGGCGATTGCCTGCTGGGCGTGGAGCAGGTGGACGAGCACGGCCACGCCGATGAAGCGGTGCGCCGTCGCGATCCGGATTTCCTGCTGATGCTGCGCTCGCCGGGCAAGGGCTCGAAGCTGGCAGTTCCGCGCGATCCACACCAGGCCGTGCAGCCCGTGCCGGCGTTGTCCGGTGCGCTGCTGATGATGCCGCGTACCCTGTTCGAGCGCATCGGTGGCTGGGATGCGGGTTACCGCTTGCATGCCGAGGACCTGGATCTGTGCCGCCGCGCACGCGAGGCCGGCGCGGTGGTGGCGATCGCCAACGATCTGCAGGTTACCCATGTGCGCGGCGTCTCCAGCCGCTCGCGGCCATTCTTCGTGGAATGGCACAAGCACAGGGGGCTGTGGCGTTACTTCCAGAAGTTCGAGGCCAGGCAGCGCACGCTGCCGGTACGCGTTGCGGTGTGGGCCGCGATCTGGGCGCATGCGGCGATGCTGGTGCCGCGCCTGCTGCGCAGGTCGTTGTAGAGCCGGGCCACGCTCGGCTCAGGCAACAATCCAGCCGGGCGTGGCCCGGCTCTACGGAAGGCGGGCGCGACCACGGTTCACGCCGCCGGGCGCATAATCCGCTCCATGCCTATCATCCAGTCCCTGCTCGACACCGACCTGTACAAGTTCACCATGATGCAGGCGGTGCTGCACCAGCACCCCGGCGCCCAGGTGCAGTACCGGTTCAAGTGCCGTACGCCCGGCATTGACCTGGCCCGCTACATCGACCAGATCGACGAAGAAATCGACCACCTGTGCAGCCTTCGCTTCAGCGACGCGGAGCTGGACTACATGCGTGGCCTGCGCTTCGTGAAGCCGGATTTCGCCGATTTCCTCGGCCTGTTCCACCTCGACCGCAAGTACATCCAGCTGCGCGCGTCGACGGCCGTGCCCGGCGAGATCGAACTGGACATTACCGGCCCGTGGCTGCACACCATCCTGTTTGAAGTGCCGCTGCTGGCGATCATCAACGAAGTCTGGTTCCGCAACACCACCACGGCCGACTTCGCCGAAGGCGAGCGCCGGTTGCAGGCCAAGGCCGCGCTGCTGCGCGATACCCCCGGTTTCGAGCAATGCCGCATCGCCGACTATGGCAGCCGCCGCCGCTACTCGCGCGACTGGCATGCCCGGCTGCTGCCGCTGCTGCGCGACGCGCTCGGCCCGCAGCTGGTCGGCACCAGCAACGTCCACTTCGCGCGCCTGTACGGCATGACCCCGCACGGCACCATGGCCCACGAGTACCTGCAGGCGTTCCAGGCGCTCGGCCCGCGCCTGCGTGATTCGCAGGTGGCGGCACTGGAATCGTGGGCGCGCGAGTACCGCGGTGACCTCGGTATCGCGCTGTCCGACGTGGTCGGCCTGGATGCGTTCCTGCGCGACTTCGACATGTACTTCTGCAAGCTGTTCGACGGTGTGCGCCATGACTCCGGCGATCCGTTCGACTGGGGTGACCGCATGCTGGCGCACTTCCAGCAGCGTCGCGTCGATCCGCGCAGCAAGGTGCTGGTGTTCAGCGATGGGCTCGACATCGCCAAGGTGATGCGTCTGTACGACTACTTCCGTGGCCGCTGCCAGGTCGCGTTCGGCGTCGGCACCCACCTGACCAATGACCTGGGCCCGACGCCGCTCAACATCGTCATCAAGATGGTCCGCTGCAACGGCCAGCCGGTGGCCAAGCTCAGCGATTCGCCGGGCAAGAGCATGTGCGACGACCCGGGCTACCTGGCCTACCTGCGCCAGGTCTTCGAGCTGCCGCCGGCGTAAATACGTCGGCTTACAGGTAGTCGACCACCACCAGGTAGGCGCCCTGCAGCGGCTGCTGCTTCGAAGCCTGCACGCTGTAACGCTCGGAGAAGGCGATATCGCCGGCGCGCATCGCGCTGGCCGACACCGACAGCTTCTGGCCCTGGCGCTTGCCATCGCGCAGCGTCGCGGCCTGGCCATCGGCCAGTGCCGTCACTTCCACCGTCGAGCCCTTGGCCGACGGCGGGCAGGCCGCCAGGCTCAGCTCACCCTGGGACAGGTTCGTCGTGCAGCCCGGCTCGGCGATGCGGCCGCTGAAACGGATGCTGCCGCTGCTGGCCTGGGCCAGCGCACTGACGGACATCAGGGCCACACACAGCAGAATGGAATTCCTCATGACACGTTCTCTGGTTCGGTGTGTCCTAGTTAGCGACAGGTTCGATCCGCCTTTAATAGGACAAATCCGAATCTGCTAGGGCCATCACCAAGAAAGAGTGATGCGCATCAAATAAGGTGATTTCCGCCTGAAAAATGCCTGTTTCCGCGCCTGCCGAACGCGCCTCTCAACGCGTCATCCACGGTTGTCCGCGACCTGGCGGCCCCGTCGTCAAATCTTCCACGCGTCCCAGGCGCTGATTCCGCTTATCACGTCACATTTAGGGCGTCAATGAATTGGCGTTCAGAAAAATAATGAGACTTTCATCACAGTTGTGCATATACTTGCGTCACGGATTCAGGGGAAGGTATGTCCGAGTCCGGCCACAGGTGAGACGCAAGGATGGGTCTTGTTAGCCCGGCAGTGCTCCTTGCTTCCTCCTCTACTTCTCATCTCTTCAGTAGGGTTAGGTAAAAGCGAATGCACAAGATCAACCTCATTGCCGCTCTGATGCTGGCCGCCGCTCCGCTGGCCGCCAACGCCGCCGACGGCACCATCACCTTCAATGGCAAGGTGACCGACAAGACCTGCACCATCTCGACCCCGGGCGGCAAGGACTTCGCCGTGACCCTGCCGACCGTGTCGAAGAACACCCTGGCTACCGCCGGTGCCGTTGCGGGCCGTACCCCGTTCGCCATCAACCTGACCAAGTGCAGCGCCGGCAACGTCGCCACCTACTTCGAGCCGGGTTCGACCGTCGACTTCAACAGCGGCCGCCTGGTCAACCAGGCCTCGGCCAACGCTGCCACCAACGTGCAGCTGCAGCTGCTGGGCTCGAACAACCAGTTCCTGCCGATCAAGGCTGCCGGCGCTGGCCTGGCCCAGACCAACTCGCAGTGGGTCACCGTCGGCACCGACGGCTCGGCCGACCTGAACTACTACGCTGAGTACTACGCCACTGCCGCCGCCACCCCGGGCGACGTCACCAGCAGCGTCAAGTACACGATCATCTACAACTGATCGTAGCCGTACCCGCATTGGCCGGCGTACGCGCCGGCCAGTGCTCCGCGGCCCCTGGCCACACCCCTCGAGCGTAGTACTTCCGATGAAAGCACTCTTTCCCCGGGCGCTGCTGCTGGCAGCGTTCACGCTGCCCCTCTGCCAGAACGCACTGGCCGGCGTGGTGGTCAATGGCACGCGGGTGATCTACCCGGCACAGGCGCGCGAAGTCACCGTGCAGGTCGACAACGTGGGCGACTCGCCCGCACTGGTCCAGGCCTGGATCGACAGTGGCGACGCCAACCAGACCGCCGATACCAGTGATGCTCCGTTCGTGCTGACGCCGCCGATCGCGCGCGTCGAGCCGGGCCGCAGCCAGGCGCTGCGCCTGATCTTCTCCGGCGCACAGCTGCCGACCGATCGCGAGACGGTGTTCTGGCTCAATGTGCTGGACGTACCGCCGTCGCCGGACAACGCCGACAGTGGTGACCAGAATTACCTGCAGGTCGCGTTCCGTTCGCGCCTGAAGCTTTTCTACCGGCCGCAGGGCCTGAAGGGCGTCGCCAACGACGCACCGGCAGCGCTGCGCTGGACCCGCAATGGCGACCGCCTGCGGGTGGAAAACCCGAGCCCCTTCCACGTCACTCTGGCCGAAGTGCATGCCGTGACCGGCAGCAGCGAAAAGGCCGTCGAGGACAAGGGCGCGATGGTCGCGCCGAAGCAGAGCCTGGAGTTCGCCGCACCGGCGGGCACGCAGCAGGTGCGCTTCATCACCATCAATGATTACGGCGGCCGGGTCGAGCACACCGTCCGCCTCGACAGCACCGGGGGCTGAACGCGCCGCGCCGGCCATGGGCCTGCGCATCCCGCCACCGCCGCCGTGCGGCGAATTGAAGGAATGTCAGTGTGATCGGAAACAGATTGACATTGTCGATCCATCAGGCGCTTTGCCTGCTGGTTGTTGGCACGGCCTGCCCAGGATGGGCGCTGGCTGCGCCGGCCAATCTCGGCGAACAGGCGCTGATGGCGCAGAGTGGTGCGGCCAATGCGCGTGCACCGGAATCGGCCCAGTTCAATTCCAGCTTCCTGTCCGGCCAGGCCAAGCAGGTCGACCTGGCGGCCTTCAGCAATGGCAACCCGATGGTTGCCGGCAGTTACCGTGTCGATGTCTACGTCAACGGTGCCTGGCAGGGCCGTCGTGACCTGCAGTTCAAGGCCGATGCACAGGGCCGTGTCGACGCCTGCCTGCCGCTGCCGATGCTGGAGGAAATGGGCGTGGACAGCGAGGCCGTGCTGCTGCAGCAGGACCCGACGCTGCCGACCGACACCACCAGCTGCGTGCCGGTGCAGCAGCGCATGGCCAACGCCTACGGTGTCTACGACAGCGGCAACCTGCGCTACGACCTCAGCATTCCGCAGGTGTTCCTGCGCCGCGAGGCGCGCGGCTACGTCAACCCGGCGCTGTGGGACCGCGGCATCAATGCCGGTTTCGTCGGCTACAGCTTCAATGCCATCGACAGCAACAGCCGTGTCGAAGGTGGCCAGCGCAACCGCAGTGCCTATCTCGGCCTCAATGCCGGCCTGAACCTGGGCGGCTGGCAGTTCCGCCACGATTCCAACCTGACCTGGTCCGAGGGTGACGGCCGCCATTGGCAGAGCATCGCCACCTACGCACAGCGCGGCATCCCGCAGGTGCGCGGCATGCTCACCATCGGTGAGGCCTACACCACGGGCGAGCTGTTCGACTCGATCGGCTACCGCGGTGCCAGCCTGGCCAGCGACGACCGCATGCTGCCCGATTCGCTGCGCGGCTACGCGCCGGTGGTGCGCGGCATCGCCGAGACCAATGCGCGCATCGAAGTGCGCCAGAACCAGCAGCTGATCTACTCCTCCACCGTTTCGCCGGGCAACTTCGTCATCGATGACCTGTACCCGACCGGCTACGGCGGCGACCTGGAAGTGAGCGTTATCGAGGCCGATGGCCGCCGCCGCGAATTCAAGGTGCCGTTCGGCTCGGTGCCGCAGATGCTGCGCGAAGGCGTGTCGCGTTACTCGCTGACCGCCGGCCAGGTGCGCAACAAGCTGCTGGCCGACGAACCCTGGCTGGTGCAGGGCACCTACCAGCGCGGCATCGGCAACCAGCTGACCCTGTACGGCGGCAGCGCGCTGAGCGATGGCTACCTGTCGCTGCTGTACGGTGTCGGCCTGTCCACGCGGGTCGGTGCCTTCGCGGCAGACGTCACCCATGCACGCACCTCGTTCGACCACTACGGCAGCCACACTGGCGCCAGCGTGCGCTTGAGCTACAGCAACATGATCGGCGAGACCGGCACCAACCTGACCCTGGCCGCCTACCGCTACTCGACCGAAGGCTTCTACAGCCTGCAGGACGCGCTGTATGGCCGTGACTCGGACAAGCGCGGCATCGATCCGACCACCCGTGGTCGCCAGCGCAGCCAGTTCCAGGTGACCTTGAACCAGCCGCTGGGCCGTCGTGGCGGTGCGCTGTACGTGACCGGTTCGGTGCGTGACTTCTATGACCGCTCCGGCACCTCCAAGCAGTACCAGGTGGGCTACAACAACGCCTGGCGTTCGGTGAACTACGGCTTCTCGGCGCTGCGCACCGAAGAAGGCGTGCTCGGCCGTTCCGACACCCAGTACCTGCTGTCGATGAGCGTGCCGCTGGGCCGGGGTACCCACCCGGTGTCGTTCAGTGCCGATCTCGGCGTGCGCGACCGCGGTGGCTACGACAACAGCCGCGTCGGCATCACCGGTTCGGCCGGCGTCGACAACAACTTCAGCTACGGCGTGGCCCTGTCCGATTCCCGCGAGGGTGGCACCACGGCGGTCGGCAATGCCGAATATCGCAGCCGCTACTCCGCGTTGAATGCCACCTACAGCCACTCGCGTGATTTCCGCCAGGCCTCGGTCGGTGCCAACGGCAGCGTGGTGGTGCATCCGGGCGGCTTCACGTTCACCCCGCAGCGTGGCGACACCATGGTGCTGGTCGAGGCCCCGGGCGCGCGCGATGCGATCGTCAGCAACGCCCCGGGCCTGCGCGTCGATGGCCGCGGCTACGCCGTGGTGCCGTACGTGTCGCCGTACCGCCTCAACACCGTCACCCTCGATCCGCAGGGCATGGCCCACGACGTCGAGCTGGAAAGCACCAGCCAGTCGATCGCACCGTTCGCCGGTGCCATCAGCTACCTGCGCTTCGATACCCGCAAGGGCAACGCGTTGCTGATCCAGGTACGCAATCCGGATGGCCGCAGCATGCCGTTCGGCGCACAGGTCAAGGATGAGCAGGGCCAGCCGGTCGGCATGGTCAGCCAGGGCGGCCGCCTGTACGTGCGCAGTGAAAAGAACCAGGGTCGCCTGCTGGTGGAGTGGGGCGTCGGTGCCGACCAGCGCTGCACCATCGATTACCAGGTTCCGGCGGGCGCCGATGCGTCCAAGACCGGCTTCATCCCGCTGGAGGCAGCATGCCGATGATTTCTTCCCGTGGCCGCAAGGCGCTGACGGCCCTTGTACTGCTGGGTGGCGCACTGCTGGCACAGCAGGCCAGCGCGTCGTGCCGCATCCAGTCCAGCTGGTTCACCGCGCAGGACGTGACCATGGACATGGGCCAGATCGTGATCCTGCCCAGCACGCCGGTCGGTGGCGTGATCAAGGAGATCAGCGAGCCGATCAACCAGCAGAACAGCGTGGCACGTTGCGACTGGTCCGGTGGCCGTTCCATTGGCGAGTACGTCAACGCCGCGCAGAAGCGTCCGGTGGCCGGCTTCTCGAACGTCTATGAAACCGATGTGGCGGGCGTGGGTATCCGCCTGTACCGGGACTCCGGTGCGATCCAGACCTACTATCCGCACACCATCAATTTCGGCAGCAGCAGCACCATCTCGCTGGTGGGAGGCACCTTCCGCATCCAGCTGATCAAGACCGCTGCCCAGACCGGCTCGGGCGTGATCGCGCCGAACGGCCGCTTCACCACCTACTACTTCGACGGTGATGGCCCCGGTCGCCCGGTGCTGACCTCGACATTCAAGGGCTCGGGCACCACCGTGGTCAGCCCGACCTGCGAAGTGCAGGCCGGCAGCCGCAACATCGCCGTCGACTTCGGCAGCGTGCCCAACACCACCTTCACCGGTGTCGGTTCGCGCGCGGTCGATCGTGATTTCGAGATCCGCCTGAACTGCCAGGGCAGCAATGTTGCCGCCTACCAGAGCAAGATCGGCATCCGTCTCGATGCCGACCAGGACAGCTCGAACATGCCGGGCGTGCTGAAGCTCAGCGCGGCCACCAACAGCGCCACCCGCATCGGCATCCAGATGGTCCAGCGCGTTGGCACCACCGAGCGCGAAGTGCGCTTCGGCCAGACCATCAACGTCGGCACCACCGCGCCGGGGACCAGCGTCATGGCGCTGCCGCTGCGCGCGCGCTATGTGCAGACCCAGGCTGGCACGGTGGGTGCGGGTGTCGCGAACGGCCAGGCCACGTTCACCATCCAGTACGAGTAAGGCCGCCCGGGCGGCTGCCCCTGCTGCGTTCCGCCGCAACGTCGCCCGGCTCACGGGCGGCGTTGACTGCGTCTTGATCTTCCAACGATGAAGATCACTGCCACGACGCACGTGCCATCAATCGATTGTGATGGACGTCGCGAATTTGGAGTTTCCTCATGAGGTGACCGTCTCCTGCCTGCGGGCATTGGACGGTAACGCCGCAAGGATCCAGACGTGGCTACCGCTCCTGGCATTTTCCAGCACTGTCCTTCCGGAGCACCCCGGTGAAGGTCCTGTCGGTGTTCGGCACCCGGCCGGAAGCGATCAAGATGGGGCCGCTGGTGCGCGCCCTGGCCCAGGCTGCGGACGTCGAATCGGTGGTCTGCATCACCGGCCAGCACCGGGCGATGCTCGACCAGGTGATGTCGCTGTTCGAGATCACCGCCGACCATGACCTGGATGTCATGGTGCCCAACCAGACCCTCAATGGCCTGTGTTCCAGGCTGTTCGAGCGGCTTGACGCGCTCTACACGCAGGTCCGCCCGGATCGCGTGCTGGTGCACGGCGATACCACCACGGCGATGACCGCCGCCCTGGCCGCGTTCCACCACCGCATTCCGATCGGCCATGTCGAGGCCGGCCTGCGCACCGGCGACATCAACCGGCCATGGCCGGAGGAGATGAACCGGCGGGTGATCGACGTGGTCGGTCATCAGTTGTACGCACCTACTCCCGGCTCGCGCGCCAACCTGGCCCGTGAGCATCTGGGCGGGCAGATCCTGGTCACCGGCAACACGGTCATCGATGCCCTGCAGCAGACCGTGCAGCGCCTGGATGCCGATCCGGCACTGCGTGCCCAGGCCGACGAACCCTTCCACATGCTCGACCCCGGGCGCCGCCTGCTGCTGGTCACCGGCCATCGCCGCGAGAGCTTCGGCCAGGGCTTCGAGGACATCTGCCGTGCGCTGGCCGAACTGGCCCAGCGGCCGGACCTGCAGGTGCTGTACCCGGTGCACCTCAATCCGAACGTGCAGGCACCGGTCAACGCACACCTGGGCAACCTCGACAACGTGCACCTGGTGCCGCCGCAGGACTACCTGCGCTTCGTGCGCCTGATGCAGCGCGCCGACGTCATCCTCACTGACTCCGGTGGCGTGCAGGAAGAAGCGCCGGCATTGGCCAAGCCGGTGCTGGTGATGCGCGACGTCACCGAGCGCCCGGAGGCGGTCGAGGCCGGTGTGGTGACGCTGGTCGGGACCACGCCCTCGCGCATCGTCGAGGGGGTCAATGCGGCCTTGGCACAGCCACCGCAGCCGACCCGTTTCGACCCCGATGGCAGTCCCTATGGCGACGGCCGCGCCAGCGCCCGCATCGTCGCCGCCCTGCGTGGCGCCTCCCTTCCCGAGTTCTCGCCCGGTCTCCGCAGCGGCGGTGCCGCCCACCACCCTCTCCATGAAGTGACGCCATGACCCAGACCGGCCGCTCTCCCCTGTTTGCATCCGCCGCCGCGTTCGTCCTGTCGGGCGTGGTTGGCAGTGCCCATGCCGCCGACAGCGTCGCCGGCCAGTTCGCCGAATGGAGCGGTGACAGCACGGTGAGCCGGCAGATGACCCTGCGCGAACTCGGTTTCCGCCAACCGTTGGTGCTCAGCGGGCAGGAGAGCCAGCGCGAGGTCTACCTGCCGGTGCCGGCTGGCGTTGCCACCCGCGATGCACAGCTGCAGCTCGATGGGCGCTATGTGCGTGGCCACGCCGGGCGAACTTCAGGCCTGTGGTCGGTGGATGGCGATCCGGTCGCCGCGCGTTCGATCACCGATGCCCAGGGCGATGCCAGCCAGCTGCTGGCCATCGATGGCGAACCCCGCCAGAACGGCTTCGTGCGGGTCGGCGTCGGCTGGTGGTCGATCGTGTCCGACTACCAATGTGCCGACCAGAGCGCGCCGGCCAACGTGCTGCGGCTGTCGCCGGACTCGCGTTTCAGCTACCGCTTCGATGGGCGTGCCGTGGATACCGTGGCCAAGGCCTGGGGCGCGCTGCCGCCGCGGGTGCGCCTGCTGGTGGAGGGCAAGGCGCTGCAGGCGCCCGCCTACGATGCGGCCTGGCGCATTGGTACCGCGTTGCAGGCCGGCGGCAAGCAGGTGCAGGTGGTGGCGCTGCCCAAGGTCGGCGACAGCGTCGACCTGGCCGGCATCAGCATCCCGGCCAGCCTGCAGGGCGTGCCGGCGTACGCCGCGCTGGCCGCGGGCGAGCGCGTGCACGCGATCAAGGACCTGGCCGAAGTGGGAGCGCTGCTGTCGTTGCGTGACAGCGGGCCGTTGGCCGCCGATGTGATGATCGGCAGCGATGCATTGCGCGTCGGCGTACGCGCGGCGCTGGATGCGCTGGCCGCACAGGTCGGCGCGGCGGGCACCGATGCGAGCGCAGCGTTTGCCACGTGGCGCGGTACTGACATGGGCGGCCTGGAGAAGCCCGCCGCCAACGCGTCGGTCAGCGTGGTGGCCGTTGCGGGCCGTCCGACGCTGGTGGTCGACCCGGCGGCAGCGGGCAAGGTGGCCGGACTGTTCGCCGAACAGTGGCGCAGCTATGCGCTGGGCCGCAGCCTGCAGGTCAGCGCAGCAGGAACGCCCAAACTGGACGGTGACCAGGTACTGCTGAGCCGGCTCGGAAACATCGCCGGAACCATGGATGTGGTGACCCGCGCCGACCGCAGCGCCAGCTTCGATCTGGGTACGCTGTCGGCCGATGGCCGCCTGCCCGAGCAAGTGGTGATCGATGTCTCGGCGGCCCCCAATGCGGCGGGTCAGGGCGCGGTGGCCACGATCTACCTCAACGACTACCTGCTGGGCGGCAAGGTGCTGTCGGCCAACGGCCAACCGCAACGGCTGGTGGCCAAGGTACCGGCCTACGCGCTGTCGGCCCGCAACGAGATCCGTGTCAGCTTCCTGCGCCAACCGGCACGCCCCTACTGCCACGATCCGGCGACCGGCTATCCAGTCTCGATCCTGCCCAGCAGCCACCTGACCCTGGCCAAGCGCTCGCTGGGCAGTGATTTCGTCGGTGCCAGCAGCCAGCTGTCACGCGGCAACCAGGTGTTCGTGCCCGGCGCCTGGCTGCAGGATGCACCGGCCTCGCTGGGCAAGGTCATCGCGGTGGCCAGTGCAGTGGGCGCTTCGCCGGAGGCGTCGGAACTGAAGGTGGTCGACGCCGGTGCCGCGGTCAGCCCGGGCGCGCCATGGCTGGCCTTCGGCGTTGCACCGGCCGGTGTCGATGTGGCCGGCCTGAAGGATGGCCACCTGCGCGTCGGTGGCACGTCGCAACCGCTGCTGGATGTCAGCGGCCTGGATCACGCCGCGGTGGTGCAGGTGGGTTCGTCCGGAGGCCAGCTGGGCGTTCTCTACAGCGACCTCGGCGCACAGGCACCGTCGTTCAGCGCACCGTTCCGGTTGCTGCGCGGCGATCTGGCCGTGCTTGACGGCACTGATGTCGTGCGCGAATTCGACCGCCAGGATCCTTATGGCACTCGCCTCGCGCACGACGGCAATCCGCAATCGAAGTGGGAACGGCACATGGTCTGGTTGCTGCTGCTGGTTGGCGTGATCGTATTCGCGCTGCTGGCCGCCCGCGTCACCCAGGTGCGCCGCCGCAAGTCCGCCAACGCAGGACATTGATCCACCGTGGACGGTCTGTTCTGGAACATCCAGCTGGCCAACTACTACGCCGCCCTGGAAACCACGGCGGCGGCGGTGGCCGTGCTGATCCTGATCTCCAGCCTCGATGACCTGTTCATCGATGTCTGGTACTGGGTGCGCGAGAGCTGGCGCGCGCTCACCATCAAGCGTCGCGACGCGTACCGGCCGCTGACCCAGGAAGACCTGCTGCAGCGGCCGGAACAGCCGCTGGCGATCATGGTGCCGGCGTGGATGGAGTACGACGTCATCGCGCAGATGGTCGAGAACATGATCAACGTGCTCGACTACCGCGAGTACGTCGTGTTCGTCGGCACCTATCCCAACGACCAGCAGACCATCGACGAAGTCGAGCGCATGCGCCGTCGCTACAAGCGCCTGCGCCGCGTGGAGGTGCCGCATGACGGACCGACCAGCAAGGCCGACTGCCTGAACTGGCTGATCCTGGCGATCTTCGACTACGAGAAGCGCCACGACATCGAGTTCGCCGGGGTGATCCTGCACGACAGCGAAGACGTGCTGCACCCGATGGAACTGCGTTTCTACAACTACCTGCTGCCGCGCAAGGACATGATCCAGCTGCCGGTCACCTCGCTGGACCGCGAATGGTACGAACTGGTGGCCGGTGTCTACATGGACGAGTTCGCCGAATGGCACGCCAAGGACCTGGTGGTGCGCGAGAGCGTGTCCGGCATGGTGCCGTCGGCCGGCGTCGGCACCTGCTTTTCGCGGCGTGCGCTGCTGGCGCTGAGCGCGCAGACCGACAACCAGCCCTTCAACACCGACAGCCTCACCGAAGATTACGACGTCGGTGCACGGCTGGCAGCCATGGGCATGCAGTCGATCTTCGCCCGCTTCCCGGTGCAGTTCCGCGTGCGTCGGCCGTCATGGTTCGGCTGGGGGCCGGTGCGCGAGCGCACCCAGCAGATGGCGCTGTGCGTGCGTGAGTACTTCCCCGACAACTTCCGCGCCTCGTACCGGCAGAAGGCGCGCTGGGTGCTGGGCATCGGCCTGCAGAGCTGGGAGTCGCTGGGCTGGCGCGGTTCGCTGGCTACCAAGTACCTGTTGGCGCGCGATCGCAAGGGCATCATCACCTCGTTCGTCAGCATCGTCGCCTACCTCATCTTCCTGCAGTTGCTGTTGTTCTGGCTGTTGAAGGCGACCGGGGTGTGGACAATGCAGTTCCCCAGCGTGTTCCAGGCCGGTACCTGGCAGATGAATGTCGCGCTGCTGACCACGGCGGCACTGGCGAGCCGCGTCGTGCAGCGCTTCTACTTCGTCAACCGCCTGTACGGCTGGGAGCATGCGCTGATGTCGATCCCGCGCATGGTGGTCGGCAACATGATCAACTTCATGGCCACCGCCCGCGCATGGAAGGTGTTCCTGGCCTACCTGCTGTTCGGCAAGCGCATGGTCTGGGACAAGACCATGCACGACTTTCCCGATGCGGCACAGCTGGTGCAGACCCGCAAGCAGCTCGGTGAGCTGTTGACCACCTGGCAGGCGGTGGAACCGGAGCGGCTGCAGCAGGCGCTGGCGCAGCAGCATGCCGGCCGGCGGCAGCCGCTGGGCCGCATCCTGCTCACCCAGGGCTGGCTGGATGATGAAACCCTGGCCGAAGCCATCGCCTTCCAGGGCGACCTGCCGCGTGCGGTCATCGACGTCGATTACCTGCGCGCGGGCTCATTCCCGGTCAGCGCCGATGCCTGCGTGCAGTGGCGCATGCTGCCGCTACCGCCGCGGCAGCAGGAGACACTGCGGCTGGCCGTGGCCAGCCCATTGCCCGAAGACGCGCTGGCGTTGCTGAAGCAGGAAACCCGCAGCGCGCACATCGAACAGAGCATCGCCCGCGAAAGCGAAATCAACGCAGGCCTGCGCCTGATCGGCGGCGACCAGCACTGGCAGCTGGACAACGTGCCCTTGCTGGGCGACCTGCTGGTGGAGATGCGCCTGATCGACCACGCGCGCTTCGAGATCGCACTGGATGCGTACAAGCCGCAGCGCGATGGCCGCATTGGCGACTACCTGGTCAAGCAGGGCATCACCACCGAAGAGGCCGTGGCCCAGGCCATGCAGGAGCAGCGCCGGCGTGCGGCCGCGCTGCAGTCGCCGCCTCCCGGAGCCTTGCCGGCATGAAGACCACGCTGCTGTCCACCGTCATTGCCGTGGCACTGGCCACGGCCGCCGCGCCGGTACTGGCGCAGGCCGATGCGCCGCTGCCGTTGTCCGGTGCGGCCTACCGCGTCGCCGAGCAGGCCTTCGCCGCCTACGAGCGCGGTGATTACGCTGCGGCCTACCAGCAGTCCAGCGAAGCTGTCCGGTTGCGCCCGGACGTGGTGCGGCTGCGCCTGCTGCAGATCTACGCGCTGCAGAAACTGGGCCGGTCGGCGGAGGCGCAGCAGCAGGCGCGCCGTGCACTGGATGCCGGGTTGAAGGATCCGGCCTTGCCGGCATTGGCCGCTGCCACCGCTGCGCGCAGCACGCCCCCGGATGCCTGGGGCGGGCGCGCACCCTCTCCACCGCGCGCGGCCGGCAGCGGCGCAGACCGCGCCAGGCAGCAGGCCTACACGCTGGCCACCGAGGCCTATGCTGCCTATGACGCCGGGCGCATGCGGGAAGCGGCCAGCAAGGCCGAGCAGGCCTTCCGCCAGCAGCCGAAGCAGGGCGCCTGGGCGATGCTGTGGGTGGCGGCGCTGGAAGCACAGCAACAGGCCGAACTGGCCGACGCGGCCATCGGCACGGCGCTGCAGCTGGGCGCACCGAACGTCGATGAACTGCACGCGCGGCGCGCGGCGCTGGCCCGCCAGCGCGCGCTGCTGCAGGCCCAGCAGGCCTATCAGTCGCTGTCCACGCAGAACGATGCGGCGGCCGTCGCGCAGGCGCGTGCCGCCGTCGAGCTTGCGCCGGATGTTGCTTCGTACCGGTTGCTGTTGATCACCGCGCAGCTGCAGCAGGGGCGGCTGGCCGACGCCGAGCGCAGCGCCGACCAGGCACTGCAGGCCGACGGCGGGGATCTCAATGCCCGGGTGATGCGCGGCTATCTGCGCCAGCGCCAGGGCAAGACCGTGCTGGCCAATGAGGACTTCGATACCGCGCTCGCCATGCCGGGGTCCACAACGCAACAGCGCAACGTGCGCCTGCTGGCCGTGGATGCGGCCCTGGCCGCTGGGGATCGCGTACGGGCGGCTGCACTGCTGGCGCCGCTGCGGCCGGTAGTGCCAGCCGATGCAGGCGATGCACGCGCGCAGCAGTTGCTGCAGCAGGCCATCGAGCAGCGCGCCAGGGCGACCGGATCCAGTCGCGAGCTTCCGCGCATGAGTGCGCAGGCCTATCCAGCGCCGTTCCAGCATTGCCAATCGGATGACACCGCCAATATCTGCGAGCTGATGCCGGCTGACCTGCAGGGCGACGGTGGCGCTGCACAGCGCGCATATGCAGCCTACGCGCGGCAGGACTTTGCCGAGGCCATAGGTGAAGCACGGCAGGCAGTGCAACTCGCACCGGACGATGCAGACCTGCAAGGCCTGCTGACCACCACGCTGGCGGCAGGCAACCGCAGCCAGCAGGACGAAGCACGGCTGCGCCTGGACGCGGCACTGGCGCAACGCCCTGATGACGCCGGGCTGCTGATGCAGCGCGGCTATCTCAACCAGAAGGCCCACGAACCGGCGCGCGCACTGGCCGACTTCCGTGCCGCCGAGGCCACCGGCAAGGCACCCAAAAGCGTGGTGATCGACCAGGCGTATGCGAGTGCGGCCAACGGCGATCATCCTCAGGCGGTGTCGCTGCTGCGCAGCGCCATTGATCGCGCCGACGCCGGTGAGCTGCCTCTGGATACGCATCAGCGCTACAACGTGCGCAATGCCATCGCCAACTATTCGCGCGAGTGGGGCGTGATCGCCTCGGCCGGCTTCCGCGGCGCGCGCCAGGCCGCGACCAATGTCGGCGGCGCGGCGATCAGTACGCCGGGCGATTCGGTGTTCAGCACGCTGGAAGCGTTCTGGCGGCCCCCGGCGTTCAACGACCAGCATGGCACGCTGGAGCTCTACACGCGGCTGCTCAACACGCTGTACGACGAGGGCGGCACCTACGAATCGATCCGCGCAGTGGACCCGTGCACTGGCGAATCGACACCCGACGCACGTGCACGCGCCGACCGTCTCAGCCGTTCGCGTTCCACCACCGGCTGGCCGTCCACCATCGCCTCGTTCGGCATGCGCTACGCCTTCGGCCAGACCGGCCTGAGCGCCGGCATCGAGCGCCGCCAGTTCCTCGGTAGCGCCACGCGCACGGGCGATGTCTATCCCGCCTCCGCGGCCGTGCAGTGCAGCCTGCAGCTGGCCCTGAACCCGCCACTGGAATCCAGCACCCTGGCCCGCTACCGCCTGGCCAGCGGTTCCGGTGCCTGGATGTCCTACCTGACCTACGGCTATTACCACGGTACCGACCTGCGCACCGACGTGAACCAGTGGTGGATGGTCAGCGGCTACGCGCAGGGCGGTTACACATGGGATGACAACAGCGCGCATTTCACCCTGGATGCACTCGATGCCAACGGCATACCAGTGCGGCGGATCGGTGATGCCAATGGGCGCCTGCATCGCGAACAGTGGTTCGCGGCCGCTGAACTGCGCGCCGGACGCAGCTTCCGTTTCGGTGCCGGACAGACCCACTGGGTGGTCACGCCGTATGCGGTGGTGGGGGCGGACTGGCTGGACCAGCGCTCGCGCGTGCGCGACATCCGCTACCCGCTGTTTCCGGTACAGTCGTTCGCGCTCAACGATACGCAGCGCGGCTGGTCACTTGGCGCGGGGCCGGGCCTGGGCGTGCGCTACTGGTTCCGCGAGGACCGCTACAACACGCCGCGTTCCTACCTCGACCTGACCGTGCAGTACCGCTTTGCGATCGGTGGCGGTGATACGCAGCGCGCCAAGGGCCTGTTCGCCACCGCCATCCTCTATTACTGAGGCAGCCCCCACCGCCGCCGCAGCGCCGCCGCCTGCGGCGTGTCCTGGGTCAGCCACGGCTCCAGCGCATAGACCAGCACGTGCTGTGCGCCGCTGTCGCGTGCCCACGCCAGCTGCCGTTGGATCCGCGCGGCATCGGCAGTCTCGCCCTTGAACCCGCTGCCATCAGCGGCGCTGCCGGGCAGTTCGTGGAACAGCTCGACGATCGCGTCGAAGCCGATGTCGTGCGCGTGGAAATGATCGAGCAACGGCTGGAGCTGCTGGACGTTGCCGGCGCCGGCAACGCCCACGCCGTCCTGCACCATCGGTCGCAGCGTGGCCTGGGCCAGTACCGCCTGCCATAGCGTGACCAGGTCGCCATCGGACTGCAGGCGGCTGAAGTAGCAGGAGATCGCGCAGTCACCGCCGCGCGCGCCGGTGGCGTCTGCCAGCCCGTGCAGCCACTGCGCCAGCCATTGCTGGCGGGCCGGATCGGCCCAGTGGTACTGCTCCAGTTCGTAGGGCAGGTACCAGCCCCCGAAGGCCGGCTGCTCGGCCCACGGCGCCTGTGCCAACCAGCTGCGTGCGTGCGCCAGGCTGTCGGCCAGGAACGCCTGCAGCGCGGCGTCGTCGGCGCCGATCGCCTGCCACCAGCGCTGCTGAAAGGGTAGGCCGACACGGATGCGCAGGTTGTTCTGGCTGGCGGCGGTGAACAGCTGCCGCAGGCTGCCGTCGGGCACTGACCAGTCGCCGTCACTGCCGCCGACGATGCCGGTCCATTGCAGCACCAGCTGACGGCAGCCCAGCGTATGTGCAAGCTTCAACGAGCGCTGCCAGTCGGCCAGTCCCCACTGCAGGTGGCTGCGCCAGGGCTGGAGGAAGGTGCCGTCGACCTGCACCGGCAGCGAGCAGCCGGGCAGGGTAGCGAGCGTACCGGCCAACGGCGCCAGCACGGCCGCGCGCAGCAGGCGGCGGCGCAATGGCGAAGACGGATCTGCGGGAAGGACGGGCGCAACCATGCCCGCATCATCCCAGAGCACCGTGCGCAGCAGGTGAACCCAGCAACGGGTAGTGCCGGCCGCTGGCCGGCACCACCACGTGCTTACTCCAACGCGTAGCGCAGGGTGAACAACACCGCCACCAGCCATACCGCCGGATGCACTTCGCGCCAGCGGCCGGTGCCGGCCTTCAGCGCCGCATACGCGATGAAGCCAAACGCCAGGCCATTCGCGATGGAGTAGGTGAACGGCATCGCCAGCGCACACAGTGCGGCCGGCACCGATTCAGTCAGGTCGCTCCAGTCCACTTCCACCAGTTCGCGCAGCATCAGGCCGGCCACGAACAGCAGCGCCGGTGCGGTGGCATAGCTGGGCACCATTGCCGCCAGCGGCGAGAACAGCAGCGCGGCCAGGAACAGTGCCGATACCACCAGCGCGGTCAGGCCGGTGCGCCCGCCCACCTGCACGCCCGAGGCACTTTCAGCGAAAGCGGTGGTGCTGCTGGTGCCGAGTACCGAACCGGCCACGATGGCAGTGCTGTCGGCCAGCAACGCGCGGCCGAAGCGCTTCTGCGCGCCCGGCAGCTTCAGTAGGCCGGCGCGGCCGACCACGCCGTACAGGGTGCCGGTGGCATCGAACACTTCCACCAGCACGAACACCAGCACCACCTGCAGCAGCACCGCGATCGGTGCGCCGCCGTCATGGTGCAGCAGGCCCGGCAGGTCCAGCTGCAGGAAGGTGGGCGCCAGGCTCGGCGGCAGCGAGACCAGGCCTTGGTACTGCACGTCGCCCAATGCCCAGCCCGCACCGGTCACCGCCAGGATGCCGAACAGGATCGCGCCGCGGATGCGGCGTGCTTCCAGCACTGCGATCAACAGGAAACCGGCCAGCGCCAGCAGTGGCGGCGCCGTGTTCAAGGGGCCCAGCGCCACCAGCGTGTCCTCGTTGCCGACGATCACGCCGGATTTCTGCAGCGCGATGATCGCCAGGAACAGGCCGATGCCGGCCACGATCGCCGAGCGCAGCGACGAAGGAATGCCCGACACCAGCCATGCCCGCACACCGGTCAGCGACAACACCAGGAACACCAGGCCGGAGATGAACACCGCCCCTAGCGCCTGCTGCCACGGCAGGCCGGCAGCGCCGACCACGGTGAATGCGAAGAACGCGTTCAGGCCCATGCCCGGTGCCATGCCGACCGGGAAGTTGGCCGCCAGCGCCATTACCGCCGAACCCAGCGCGGCGGCCAGGCAGGTGGCCACGAACACCGCACCCGCATCCATGCCGGTGGTGCCGAGGATCTCCGGGTTGACGAAGACGATGTAGGACATCGTCAGGAAGGTGGTGATGCCGGCCAGCAGCTCGGTACGCACGGTGGTGCCGTGCTGCTGCAGCTGGAACATGCGCTCGAACAGGGACATGGAGATTCTCGCGACGATAAGGTGTCACGACCAACGGCCGTGACCTATCCGAATGCAGAACGTGGGTACCGACCGTTGGTGGTGGGTACCGACCGTTGGTCGGTACGCTTCAAAGCGTCACCACCAACGGTGGTGACCTACCGAAAGGAGAAAGGCCGCGCGAGCGCGGCCTTTCCGGTTGCCTTACTTCAGCGCCTTGAAGCGCAGGCGCTTGGGCGCAGCGTCATCGCCCATCCGGCGCTTCTTGTCTTCCTCGTACTCGCGGTAGTTGCCCTGGAAGAACTCCACGTGCGAGTCGCCTTCGAAAGCGATGATGTGCGTGGCGATGCGGTCCAGGAACCAGCGGTCGTGCGAGATCACGAAGGTGTTGCCCGGGAACTCCAGCAGCGCGTCTTCCAGCGCACGCAGGGTTTCGATGTCCAGGTCGTTGGACGGTTCGTCGAGCAGCAGCACGTTGCCACCCTGCAGCAGGGTCTTGGCCATGTGCAGGCGACCACGCTCACCACCGGACAGCGAACCGACCATCTTCTGCTGGTCCTGGCCCTTGAAGTTGAAGCGGCCGATGTAGGCGCGCGACTGGATCTCGATGCCGTTGATGTTGAGGATGTCCAGGCCGCCGGCGATTTCCTGGAAGACGTTGTGGTTGCCTTCCAGCTTGTCGCGGCTCTGGTCCACGTAGGACAGCTGCACGGTCGGGCCGATCACGATCTCGCCCGAATCCGGCTTTTCCTGGCCGGTGATCATCTTGAACAGGGTCGACTTGCCGGCGCCGTTCGGGCCGATGATGCCGACGATCGCGCCCGGCGGAATCAGCATCGACAGGTTGTCGATCAGCAGGCGGTCGCCGAACTTCTTGGAGACGTTCTTGAACTCCATCACCATGTTGCCCAGGCGCTCGCCCGGCGGGATGAAGATTTCGTTGGTTTCGTTGCGCTTCTGGTAGTCCTGCGACTGCAGTTCTTCCAGGCGGGCCAGACGGGCCTTGCCTTTGGAACGGCCGCCCTTGGCGTTCTGGCGCGACCATTCCAGTTCCTTCTGGATCGCCTTCTGGCGAGCCTTTTCCTGGTTTTCTTCCTGCTTCAGGCGTTCATCCTTCTGCACCAGCCATTCGGTGTAGTTGCCCTTCCACGGAATGCCGCGGCCGCGGTCCAGTTCCAGGATCCACTCGGCGGCGTTGTCCAGGAAGTAGCGATCGTGGGTGACGGCCACCACGGTGCCGGTGTAGCGCGCCAGGAACTGCTCCAGCCATTCAACCGACTCAGCGTCGAGGTGGTTGGTCGGTTCGTCCAGCAGCAGCATGTCCGGCTTCTGCAGCAGCAGGCGGCACAGTGCCACGCGGCGCTTTTCACCACCGGACAGGTTGGCGATCTTGGCGTCCCACGGCGGCAGGCGCAGCGCATCGGCGGCCACGTCCAGCTGGTTTTCCAGGGTGTGGGCATCACCGGCGGCCAGGATCGCCTCCAGGCGCTCCTGCTCCTTGGCCAGCGCGTCGAAGTCGGCACCTTCTTCGGCGTAGGCGGCGTACACCGCTTCCAGCGCGGCCTGGGCCTGCAGCACTTCGCCCACGCCTTCCTCGACCGACTCGCGCACGGTCTTGTTCGGGTCCAGTTCCGGTTCCTGTGCCAGGTAGCCGACCTTGATGCCCGGCTGCGGGCGGGCCTCGCCCTCGAAATCGGTGTCCACGCCGGCCATGATCTTCAGCACGGTGGACTTGCCGGCGCCGTTCAGGCCCAGCAGGCCGATCTTCGCGCCCGGGAAGAAGGACAGCGAGATGTCCTTGATGATCTGCCGCTTGGGCGGGACCACCTTGGACACGCGGTTCATGGTGTAGATGTATTGCGAGGACATGAGGTCTCCGTAGGCGCGGCCCTGCGCCCGGCCCATCACGGGAACATCCCGTTGTGGCAGCGGGCACAGACTGGAAAGGAATACCGCCAATTATAGCCGGAACCGGTTCCGGGCCGCGCCCGTGGCAGGGGCGCTGGCTGGCCGTGGCCTGAATACTTCGTCACAGTCCTGCAGCGGGAAGCGTTTCCAGCCGGAAACGGTTCAGATCGGGTGCGCAATATGGGCTCACCACCACCCAAGCAGAGGTCTGACATGCGCATCAATCGAGTAATGGCCAGCGCCGTGGCCTCTGTGCTGGCGCTCGGCGCGGTGGCCCCGGCCTTTGCCGACAACGACCACCGTCGCGGCCATGACCGCCGCGAGTGGCGCGAGGACCGCCGCGAATGGCGACAGGACCGCCGTGACTGGGAACGCGACCGCCGCGAGGCACGCCGCGACTGGCACCGCGACCACGACCGCTACTACCGCCCGGCCCCGCCGCCGCCGCGCGTGGTCTACCGCCCGGCCTACGGCCCGGGCTACGGCTGGAAGGTCGGCCACCGCTACCGCGATTATTACCGCGGCCCGATCTATGTGGTGAACGACTACCCGCGCTACCACCTGCGCCGCCCGCCGTATGGGCACCACTGGATCCGCGACGACCGCGGCAACATGCTGCTGGTGGCGGTGGCGACCGGCATCATCGCCGACTACATCATCAACAGTCGCTGAGGATCGCGGCCGGGGTCGGATCCCTTTCCAACGGAAAGGGCTGTGATCCCACAATGTCACTCGAAACCATACGGGGCCGGATTCCTTCGGGAGTGCCGGCCCCGGCCTTTTCGGCCCCGGCAGGCCGGTGCGGGGCTACAATCATGGGCTGAGCCGTACCCCTTTCCCTGCCTGCTGGAGTACCCGATGTTCCCGCGTGACGTCCGCATCGAAACCTACGATCCCGAACTGGCCAACGCCATCGCCGCTGAGACCCAGCGCCAGGAAGACCACGTCGAGCTGATCGCCAGCGAGAACTACACCAGCCCGGCGGTGATGGAAGCCCAGGGCAGCCAGCTGACCAACAAGTACGCCGAAGGCTACCCGGGCAAGCGCTACTACGGTGGCTGCGAATACGTGGACATCGCCGAGCAGCTGGCGATCGATCGCCTCAAGCAGCTGTTCGGCGCGGACTACGCCAACGTGCAGCCGCACAGCGGTTCGCAGGCCAACCAGGCCGTGTACTTCGCCCTGCTGCAGCCGGGTGACACCATCCTCGGCATGAGCCTGGCCCACGGCGGCCACCTCACCCACGGTGCCAAGGTCAATGCCTCGGGCAAGCTGTTCAACGCCGTGCAGTACGGCGTCAACGACCAGGGCCTGATCGATTACGACGAAGTCGAGCGCCTGGCCCTGGAGCACAAGCCGAAGATGGTCGTGGCCGGCTTCTCGGCCTACTCGCAGGTGATCGACTGGGCGCGCTTCCGCGCCATCGCCGACAAGGTCGGTGCCTACCTGTTCGTGGACATGGCCCATGTCGCCGGCCTGGTCGCCGCCGGCGTCTACCCGAGCCCGCTGGACCACGCCCACGTCGTCACCTCCACTACCCACAAGACCCTGCGCGGCCCGCGCGGCGGCATCATCATCGCCAAGGGTGCCGATGAGGACCTGGTCAAGAAGCTGCAGTCGATCGTGTTCCCGGGCATCCAGGGTGGTCCGCTGATGCACGTCATCGCCGGTAAGGCCGTTGCCTTCAAGGAAGCGCTGGAACCGGGCTTCAAGGCCTACCAGCAGCAGGTGGTGAAGAACGCCCAGGCGATGGCCAACACGCTGATCGCGCGCGGCTACAAGATCGTCTCCGGTGGCACCCAGAACCACCTCATGCTGGTGGACATGATCGGCAAGGACGTGTCCGGCAAGGACGCGGAAGCGGCGCTGGGCAAGGCCCACATCACTGTCAACAAGAACTCGGTGCCGAACGACCCGCGTTCGCCGTTCGTGACCTCGGGCCTGCGCCTGGGCACTCCGGCGGTGACCACCCGTGGCTACGTCGAACAGGACTGCGTGGACCTGGCCAACTGGATCGCCGACGTGCTCGACGCGCCGAACGATGACGCCGTCATCGCCCGCGTGCGCGACGCGGTTAGCGCGCAGTGCCGCAAGTACCCGGTCTACGGCTGATCGGGGAGTGGGGTCGGATCCCTTCCCGCAGGGAAGGGCTCTGACCCCAGCATTGGAGTAACCGCGCATGGATGAGCGCCACCTCAAGTATCTGTACACCGCCCTGGCGGTGCTGCTTGGCCTGCCCAGCCTGGTGATGGGCGGCGCGGCAGCGACCATGCTGCTGCTGATGGGGCTGGGCCAGTTCGGTCACGGCACGCTGGCCTCGGTGACGGTGATGCCGCTGTGGGGCCTGGCCGGCATTGCCGGCTGCCTGGCCTGGTTGTGGCTCAGTGCGGGTTTTCTGATGCAGGGGCGTGCCGGGCTGCACGTGCACCGTCTCTGGTGGTGGATGCTGCTGGCGGGCGGTCTCGCCGCCTTGCCCCCGCTGGGGCTGGCGCTGTGGTGGGGCGTCACCGTGCACGCCGAAGGCATCACCCTGTTGCTGCTGGGCCCGTCGATGCTGGTGCCGGCTGCGATGCTGGTGTGGATCAAACGCTGCGCATGACGTGGCCCATGGAAGGGAATCGAACGCGTGGATGAGCGTCTGCACAAACGCTGGATGGCGATCGCCGGCCTGCTGGTAGGCCTGCCCACCGTGGCGGCAGGCGGCACGGGTGCCGTGCTGGGGCTGATGGTCGTATGGGACGGCAAGTACCTGACGGGCGACGAGCACACGCTGTTGCTGCTGTGGTCGTCGGCGGGAATCATCGGCCTGCTGTCGTGGTTGTGGCTGAGCGGACTGTTCCTGTGGCGCGGTGTTGCCGGCCTGCGCCAATCACCGGTTGCCGCCTGGGCCGGCCTGGCGCTGGGCGTGCTGGCCGCGTTGGCCGTGGTTGCCGCCACGCTGTACTTCACCTTCAAGCACGGGGAGATCTCGACATTGGCCTTCCTCGGCTTTGGCCCACCGTTGCTGGTGATGGCCGGGCACCTGGTGTGGCTGCGCTGGGCACGCGCAGCCTCGGTGCCGCCGACACCCGGTTGAGCGCACAGCGCTGACCGCGCTGGAGGCTCTGTTCGGCCGAAATGCAGGCACTTCCGCGCAGACAGCATTTGCTGCGGGGCCCTTTCTCAGGTACCTTTGCGACGCTGCCATGACCGTGGCAATAGGTACTTCCCTGAGCCAGGCGTTCCATGCATTGCCCCTTCTGCCAACATGCCGATACCCGGGTCATCGACTCGCGCGTCTCTGAAGACGGCGCGACGATTCGCCGTCGGCGGGAATGCGAAGCCTGCGGCGAGCGCTTCAGCACCCTGGAAACGGTCGAGCTGAAGCTGCCGGCCATCGTCAAGAGCGATGGCACCCGCGAAGCGTTCGACCAGCGCAAGGTCCGCGCGGGGTTCGACCGCGCGCTGCAGAAGCGCGCGGTGCCCGAAGACAAGATCGAGGCGGCGGTACGCGCGGTGGTGCACCAGCTGCGCATCAGCGGCGAGCGCGAAGTGCCCTCGATCAAGGTTGGCGAGTTCGTCATGAACGAACTGCGCAAGCTCGACCACGTGGGCTACGTGCGCTTCGCTTCGGTGTACCGCAGCTTCGAGGACGTGGCCGATTTCCGCGAGGAGATCGAGAAGCTCGAGCGCGACCTGCCGTCCAGCACCGAACAGCTGCAGCTGCTGGGCGATGTGATCGCCCTGACCAAGAAGAAGAAGGGCTGACCGCCTTTTCCCTGGTAGATGCCAACCTTGGTTGGCACCGATGGCCGCATTCACTGGTGGGTGCCAACCGTTGGTTGGCACTGACGGCATGGATCAACACCGGCGGCGTTACCATGGCCGCATGACCACTTCGTTCTCCGTCCTCGACCACCTGCACATGGCCAACGCACTGCGCCTGGCCGAGCGTGCCGCCTACACCACCCGCCCCAATCCGATGGTCGGCTGCGTGATCGCCCATGGCGAACGCGTGGTCGGGCAGGGCTGGCACCAGCGCGCCGGTGGCCCGCATGCTGAAGTGTTCGCGCTGCGCGAGGCCGGCAGCGACGCCCGTGGCGCCACCGCCTACGTCACCCTGGAACCCTGCGCGCACTACGGGCGCACGCCGCCGTGTGCGCTGGCACTGATCGAAGCGGGCGTGTCGCGCGTGGTCGCGGCGATGCGCGATCCGTTCCCCAAGGTCGATGGCGGTGGCTTCGATCTGCTGCGCAATGCCGGCATCGAAGTTGTCGAAGGGCTGATGGCGGCACAGGCGCGCGAGCTCAACAAGGGTTATCTGTCGCGCGTGGAGCGCAACCGCCCGTGGCTGCGGGTGAAGCTGGCCGCCAGCCTGGATGGCCGTACCGCGATGGCCGACGGCAGCTCCAAGTGGATTACCGGTCCGGCCGCGCGCGAAGACGTGCAGCACTGGCGCGCTCGCGCCGGTGCGATCCTGACTGGCGCCGATACCGTGCTGGCCGACGACCCGATGCTGACCGTGCGCCTGGCCGATACCGAGGTGATGCCACCGCTGCGGGTGGTGCTCGATTCGCGCCTGCGTTCGCTCGAATGCAGCCGCGTGCGCGAAGGCGGGGCCCCGACGCTGTACCTGCACGATGCGGCGGTGAGCGCACCGGATGCGGCCGATGCCGAATTCGCCAGTGTGCCGAGCGTTGATGGGCGGTTGGATCTGGGTGTAGTGCTGGCGCTGCTGGCCGAGCGGGGCATCAACGAGGTGCATACCGAAGCCGGCGCGACACTGGCCGGTGCGCTGCTGCGTGCTGGCTGGGTGGACGAACTGCTGCTGTATCAGGCGCCCACGCTGCTGGGCGATAACGGTCGTCCGCTGCTGGCCGGTCTCGGCATCGAGGCGATGGACCAGCAGCGTCGCCTGCGCGTGGTCGATCAGCGGCAGGTAGGCGAAGACATCCGGCTGCTGCTGCGGCCGTGAGGGACCAGCGCAGAGCAGGGGCTGCGCCCTCGGCGTCAGGTTGATTCGTCCTCTTCTTCGCCGACGGGGCACTGGCCCTTCCACTGCTGCTTCCACCGCGCATGCAGGTCGCGGCAGTACGCGCCCAGTGCCTCGCCCGGCAGTTGCCTGGCCTTCAACCGCAGCTGGCGACGCGTAAACCCGTCGTCATACTCATGGGGCAGTACCAGCACGGCACATTGGTCGTGATACATCAGGAACGCGTGGCAGTCGTCGTCTTCGCTCATCCACGCATCCAGATGCCTGTCGCTCAGCTGGGTCGACTCGAAGGCGACTGAGGGTTGGACGACGAAAATCTTGGTGGCTTTGAACCTGGACGCCTCGGCCTGCCAGGACGCCATCAGCGCCAGCACCATGATCGCGGTCGACGTCATACGGTGTTTCATGCGGTTGCCCCCGGTGGAAGAGGGCAACAGCATTGACCATGCAGGCGACCCAGGGCCATGCAACGGTTCTGAAAGTGCGGATGCATTCGCCATCCGCGACCGAGAGCCGAGCACGGGCTCGGCTCTACAGGTGGCTTACGTGCACTCGTCGGTCCACATCATCTCGGCGATCGGGCGCAGCGCCTTGCACTCCTGCGTCATCTCATCGGCTGAATTGACCTGTGCCTTGGCCTTCAGCTCCTCGGCCATCGCATCCACGCCGCTGATCTGGTCGGGTGCGATCTTCGCCACGCAGCTGCGGTGCTGCTGCAGCAGCAGGTCGCAGCCGGGTACGCCGGTCACTTTTGGCGCGTTGGCCGCCTGCGCGTCCTGCATCCAGTCCTCGAACGGTGCCAGCGCCCCGGTCACGGTGCCCACCAGATCATCGAAGTTGCCGCTGTACCAGTAGCCGTTGTCCTTGGCCGGGTACAGGGTGAAGGTGCCGCTGACCGGCACGCGCGCGCCACTCTGCAGCGCCTGGCTGTAAGCGTCGGTGAACTGCTTGCGCGAAGCCGGGCTGGCGTCGGAGGCAAGGCTGGCGGCGAACAGCGGACGTACCTTGCCCAGGTCGGGCATTTGGCAGCTGAAGGTGATCCGCGCCAGCTTCTGGTCTTCCACGTACTCGTTGTCTTCGATCACGCTCTCGGTCGCGCGGCACTTCGAATCACGCAGCGCCTTGGCATACAGCGCTTCGGTGGCGGCCGCGTCGGCCTTTGCGCCGGTGCTGGCAAGCACGACCTGCCACGGTTCGGCCAGCGCCTTGGCCAATGCGCCCGGGTTCGGGGTTACCGCGTCCTGGCCGTCGAAGGCGGGCTTCAGCGCATCGTTGAGGGTGCGGGTCGCGGCGGCGTCGTCTTCCAGCAGGACGCGGGCATACAGATCGAAGGCCTGTTCGGGCGTCAGCGTGGCCGGGGCGGCGCTGGCCAGCAGCGGGGCAGCCAGCAGCGGGGCAGCCAGCAGAGCGCTGGCCAGCAGGGTACGCAGGGGAGTCTTCATGACGGTGTTTCCTGTTCCAGAGGCGCGCAAGCCTAGCGCATCTTTGCGCGGGCCCGACGGTGCCCTGTGATCACGTGCCGGCGCGCGGGGCAAAAAAAAACGGGCCCCTTGCGGGGCCCGTTCGATCGCACGACGAGGAGCGATCGTTGGATCAGAAGCTGGCGCGGACGCCGGCCGAGTACTGGGTGACGTCGCGGTAGCCGGAGATCTCGCCCACCAGACCCCAGGTCTTGGTGAAGTTGATCTGGCCGCCGACGGTGCCGACCCAGGTGCCCTTGAAGTTGTTGCCGCCGTCCATGTAACCGGCCTTGACCCAACCTTCGGTCATGCGCGACGGCTTGCCACGGATGCCCATGGTGACGCGGCCCAGGTTGGTGTGGTCCTTGTTGCGCAGGCGACCGTAGAAATCGGAGTTGACGGTGATTTCGGCCTGCTGGCGGACCCAGGCGGCGTCAGCGGTAAAGTCGACGCGGTCGGTCCACGGCATGTGGTAGCCGATGCCCAGCTCCGGCTGGTTCAGCTTCAGCTTGTAGGAGCCGTAGTCGTAGTTGTACGACTTGCTGGCGTAGGTCCAACCACCGAACACATGGACCTGTTCGGCGATCGCCACGGAACCACGCAGGTAGCCGCCGTCGACCTTCGGGTCGTCCAGTGCGTTGTCGTCAACCTTGACCTGCGTCCAACCGCCTTCGACGTAGGTGTAGCTCAGGGCGTCGGCCGAAGCCGAGAGCGGGGCGGCGGCCAGCAGGGCGGCCACGATCAGCATCTTGCGCATGGGAATTCCTGTGAATTTCAGTCCATTGGCGGGCCAGCCCTCTCGGCTACCCGTGGGCGACCTCATGTCGTCCGCTGCGAATTTTAATGAAAGTTTTACAAATTGCGAGCGACGGCCGTCACAGCTGTGGCATCCAGCCCCGTTCAGCCCGGGCTGGTACACTGGCCACGCCGGTTCGCCGGTACACAAACGTCTTCAGGGCGGGGTGCAACTCCCCACCGGCGGTAGGTGCGCAAGCACGAGCCCGCGAGCGCTCCGGCCCACGGCCGGGGGTCAGCAGATCCGGTCCAATGCCGGAGCCGACGGTCATAGTCCGGATGAAAGAAGACGGTGCCACAGGGCCTTCGCGGCCCTGCGCCCGCCTGTTTGCCTTGCGGCGTTTTTCGCTCACTTTTCGCGGAGAACGTTTCTTGTTTACTGGAATCATCGAAGGCGTCGGCCGTCTGGCCGCACGTGAATCCATCGGCGGCGATGTCCGCTTCACCTTCAATGTCGGGAATCTGCCGTTCGACAACGTGCAGATGGGCGAGAGCATTGCCATCAACGGCGTCTGCCTCACCGTCATCGCATTCGACGCCCGCAGCTTCCAGGCCGATGCGTCCACCGAGACTCTGGGCCTGACCACGCTGGGCCAGCTGGGCGAGGGTGCGGTCATCAACCTGGAGCGCGCCATGCGCCCGACCGACCGCCTCGGCGGCCATCTGGTCAGCGGCCACGTCGACGGCCTCGGCCAGGTGTTGTCCATCCACGAAGATGCACGTGCCCAGCGCTGGCGCTTCGCCGCGCCGGCCTCGCTGCGCCGCTACATCGCCAGGAAGGGTTCGATCTGCGTGGACGGCGTCAGCCTCACCGTCAACGAAGTGGACGATGAAGGCTTTGAAGTCGCCCTCATTCCGCACACCGTGGCCAACACCGCCTTCTCCGCCACCGGCGTGGGCAGCGCGGTCAATCTTGAAATCGATCTGGTCGCCCGTTACGTCGAGCGATTGATGGGTGTGCCGACCAACGGTCAGCACCCACAGGGAGACGCAGCATGAACTTCGCCCCGATTCCGGAGATCCTGGAAGACATCCGCCTGGGCCGCATGGTGGTCATCGTCGATGACGAAGACCGCGAGAACGAAGGCGACCTGATCATGGCCGCCGAACTGGTCAAGCCGTCGGACATCAACTTCATGGTCACCCACGGCCGTGGCCTGGTGTGCCTGCCGCTGACCCGCACCCGCGCCGCCGACCTCGGCCTGGCGCCGATGGTGCAGGCCAATACCGCGCAGTTCCAGACCAACTTCACGGTCAGCATCGAGGCCGCCGAGGGCGTTACCACCGGCATCTCGGCCCACGACCGCGCCCACACCATCCGCACCGCGGTGAAGCCCAATGCCAAGCCGTCGGACCTGCATCAGCCGGGCCACATCTTCCCGCTGATCGCCCAGCCGGGCGGCGTGCTGACCCGCGCCGGCCATACCGAAGCCGGCGTCGACCTGGCCATGCTGGCCGGGCTGGAACCGGCCGGTGTGCTGGTGGAGATCCTGAACCCGGATGGCAGCATGGCGCGTCGCCCGGAGCTGGAAGTGTTCGCGCGCGAGCACGGCCTGAAGATGGGCTCCATCGCCGACCTGATCGCCTACCGCCTGGCCACCGAAAAGACTGTTGAACGTGTGGACGAGCGCGACATCGACACCGAATTCGGCCCGTTCAAGCTGGTGACCTACCGCGACCGCATCGCCCACGACCTGCACTTCGCGCTGGTCCGGGGTGCCCCGGATGCGCAGACCCCGACTTTGGTGCGCGTACAGGTGGAAAACCCGCTGGCCGACCTGCTGCACTGGCGCCGTGACGACTTCGGCGTGGCGGCTACCGACGCCCTGCGGGCGATCGATGCCGAGGGCGCAGGCGTGATGGTGGTGCTGTCGGCCCCGCGCGATGGCGAAGCCCTGCTGGCCCGCCTGCGCCAGCAGCCGGCGCCGGTGGTGCCGGGCAAGGATAAGGACGTGGGCCAGTGGCGGCGCAACGGTGCCGGCGCGCAGATCCTGTCCGACCTGGGGCTGGGCAAGCTGCGCGTGCTGGGCACCCCGCGCCGCCAGATCGGCCTGGCCGGTTACGGCCTGGAAGTGGTGGAGACGGTCACTCTGTAAGCCGCTTGGCGTGCCGACCAACGGTCGGCACCCACCGTCTGCCCTCTGGTGGGTGCCGACCATGCCCTACCTGTGGTGGGTGCCGACCATGCCCTACCTGTGGTGGGTGCCGACCATGCCCTGCCCGTGGTGGGTGCCGACCGTTGGTCGGCACAGCCCTGGGCCCCGCCAGCCACGGCCGGGGCCCATCCACGCTAGAATTACCCCCTTATCGAGTCCCCCAAGCCGCATATGAGCCACTACGAAGGCGATCTTCGCACTCCCGAATCGGCGCGCTTCGCCATCCTGGCCAGCCGTTGGAATGCCCGCATCACCGACACGCTGGTCGCTGGCGCCCGCCAGAGCTTGGCAGGCAACGGCATCACCGAAGCCAACATCGACGTGATCCGCGTGCCGGGAGCCTGGGAACTGCCGCTGGTGGCCGCACGCCTGGCCGCCGCCCACGAACACGCCGCCATCCTCACCCTGGGTTGCGTGATCCGTGGCGATACCCGTCATTACGAGCACGTGGCCGACCGCTGCGCCGAGGGCCTGATGCGCGTGCAGCTGGATTTCGGCGTGCCGGTACTGAACGGCGTGCTGGCGGTGGAACGCGTTGAAGACGCCGAGGCCCGTGCAGGCGGCAGCCACGGCAACAAGGGCGAGGAAGTCGCACTCGCCGCACTGGAAATGGTCAATCTGCTGGAGCAACTGCCATGAACAAGAACACCCAGGGCAAGCCCTCCGGTAAACCCGTCCGCCGCGATGGCGTCGATCCGGTGCTGCGCTCGCGCGCCCGCCGTCGTGCCGTGCAGGCCATCTACGCCTGGCAGATCTCCGGCGGCAACGCACAGTCGCTGATCGCCCAGTTCGCCCACGAGCAGGCCCGCGAAATTGCCGACCTGGCGTACTTCGAGGCGCTGGTGCACGGCGTGCTCGACAACCGTCGCGACATCGACGAAGCGCTCGGGCCGTACCTGGACCGTGGCATCGAGGAAGTGGATGCGATCGAACGCGCGGTGCTGCGCCTGGCCGCCTACGAACTGCGCTACCGCCTGGACGTGCCGTATCGCGTGGTGATCAACGAAGCGATCGAATCGGCCAAGCGTTTCGGTTCCGAACATGGCCATACCTACGTCAACGGCGTGCTGGATCGTGCCGCCGTGGAATGGCGCAAGGTCGAATCGGGTCACTGACCCGATTCCTGTAGAGCCGAGCCATGCTCGGCTCACCGTGCAGCGCACGGTTGCGTCCGGCGGTGCGGCGCGTGATCGAAATGCAGCCGAGCATGGCTCGGCTCTACAAGAAAGCAGAACGCCTCATGTCCCTGGCCGAATTCGCCCTCATCGACCGCATCCGCGCCCGTACCCTCGAGCGCGACGACATCCTGCTCGGCATCGGCGATGACGCCGCGCTGTTGCAGCCGCGCGCCAACGAACAGCTGGTGGTCACCGCCGACACGCTCAACAGCGGCGTGCACTTCCCGGTGGAAACCCCGGCCTTCGACATCGGCTGGAAGACCCTGGCGGTCAATCTGTCGGACCTGGCCGCGATGGGCGCGCGCCCGGCGTGGTGCACGCTGGCCCTGTCATTGCCGGAGGCCTCTGAAGACTGGATCGAGGCCTTCGCCGATGGCTTCTTCGCCCTGGCCGACCAGCACGACATCGCGCTGATCGGTGGTGACACCACGCGCGGCCCGCTCTCGCTGTCGGTCACCGCGATGGGCCAGGTCGGCCGCGGCCAGGCCCTGCGGCGCGACCGCGCACAGGCAGGCGATGACATCTGGGTCAGTGGCACGCTGGGCGATGCCGCCGGCGCGCTGCGCCTGTGGCAACAAGGTGCGTTGAGCATCGCCACCGCCACGCTGCTGGCCGACTACGAAAGCCTGCGCCTGCGCCTGCTGCGGCCGACGCCGCGCGTGACCCTGGGCCTACGCCTGCGGGCCTTCGCGCACGCGGCGGTGGATGTGTCCGACGGCCTGCTGGCCGACCTCGGTCATATCGCCACGCGCAGCAACGTGGCCGCGCATGTGGATGCCGATTCGCTGCCGATCTCGCACGCGCTGCGTGAACTGCTCGGCCGCGACGCTGCACGCGACTGCGCACTGCGCGGGGGCGACGACTACGAGCTGTGTTTCACAGCGGCTGCCGACCAGCGCGACGCGCTGCACTACCTGGCCGAATCGCTGGACGTGCCGCTTACCCGCATCGGCCGAATCGCCGAAGGGCAGGGCGTGCACGTGGACGGCGAAGCCGCCGACGGCGGTTACCAGCACTTCGCGTAGCCGCAGCGGTACTGCACTGCTGGGTGCCAACCTTCCGAGGTGGGGTCAGATCCCTTTGCGCCGCAAAGGGCTCTGACCCCGAGTGCGCACTATTCTGGTTGACGTGGCATTTGTAGAGCCGAGCCCACGCTCGGCTGCAATCCGATTGGATCGTGATGAGCCGAGCGTGGGCTCGGCTCTACAGATGCCATCACACCGCCCGCAACTGCACATCCACATACTCGGCCAGCCCACGGCAGGCCAGCAACAGCCCTTCGCGCGCGCCGTCATCCATGTGCTGGTCGATATCCCCGTCCACGCGCACGCGTTCGGTGGCGTGCAGCAGTTCCAGCAGGAAACTCAGCCCCGCATTGGCGCGGTCGATGCGCGCCAAGGCCAGGCGCTGCCCGGGTGTGCGGTTGCTGCCGGGCCACGGCTGGCCATCGGCGGCATCGCCTTGGCGGATGTACTGCAGGCAGGCCTGCAGGGTGATGGCGCCAGGGCTGTTACCGGTCTGCAGCGCAACGAAGGTGTCTTCCAGCGTGCGGGCCAGGTCATCGGGCAGGCGCGTGGCGGCCTCGCCCAGGGTGGCGAACAGGTGCGGGTAAGGGGAAGCGGTCATGGCGGCGTCCTTGTGCAAGCGGCAAGGGGCCACCCTGCTTAACAGCGGGGGTGGCGGACGGTGCATGGTTCCAATACCGGAGGTCGATGTAGAAGCGCCGGCGGGCACGAGGCCCCCACGCACCGCCCGCCATGTAAGCGCGGACAGAATGCCTGCCGACGCCACCCAACAAGGAAAGAGCGACGCCGGCAGGCAAGCGTAACCAACACATCAACCTAACGGGATTGGAAGCCCGTGCCACCCGTTGTCGGTGGCGCTACATGATTTGCATGAAGGGCCAGTGCTGCCAATGAGAATTCTTGGAAAACTCGAAAACGTTGCAGATGCTCCGCTCGCAACGGGGGCGCGTCAATTGCGACAAATCATGTAGAGCCGAGCCCATGCTCGGCTCATAGCGCAATGCACGGGGTACAGCCCGATCTGGCCGCAAAGCAGCCGAGCATGGGCTCGGCTCTACAGAAGATGGCTCGCGCGTCAGGCTGCGCTCAGGGGGAGATCTTCGCCTCGGCATCGCGCGGCGTGCCGTAATCGTCCAGCCACTGGAACGTCACCGACGTGGGCATCGCCGCACCACTCGGAAGCGGCAGACGTACCTGCGCGCCCGGTGCGATCATCTCTGCTTCCACCTTGCGGCCGTCAGGCAGCGTCAGCGTGCTTACGGTCACGTGATACGCGCTGGGGTTGCTCACCAGCAGGGCACCGGCCTGCGCACGCCATTGCAGTTGCCCGGCCGCATCACGCGGCTTGCCGGGCAGGCCGGCCGGGCGGTGGAACAGCTTCACCCGCGTGCGCACGGCGAACTGCAGCAGGTTCTTGCCGGCGGCATCGGTGGGTTTGGGCGGAATGTCCAGCAGGTTGAAGTAGAACAGCGATTCACGATCCGTCGGCAGCGGTGTCTCCGACGGGCGCGGCGCGTAAGTAATGCGGTACGCCTGCCCCTGGTGGGCCTGCAGCAGGCGCGGGTCGGCCGGCGTCAGGCGGAAGGGCGTGCGCACGTTCTCGGGGCGTGCATGGCTGTCGCCATCGTCAATCCAGACCTGCACCATCGCGGCCTTGTCGCCACCGTTGGTGGCCTTCACGGTTACATCGCGGCCTTGGGCCGCGTCATGCACGATACGCGTGCCCTGCAGCGTCACCGCTGCCGATGCCGGCAGCGCCAGGGCGCCAGCCAGCAGCGCGGTCATCCACGTCATTGCACGGATCTTCATCAGGTCGTCCTCCAATAAGGCGCGCCACCACGGGGTGACGCGCAGGGATATGCGTTACTTGTAAAGCACGACGAAATCGCCCGAGGCGTTGGCCGTGCCGGCCGTGGCGTTCTTGCCCGGCGAGGAATACCAGGCGCTGTAGTCCAGCTGGCCCTTGCCGGCGGCTGGAATGTTCACCCACTGCAGCGGGTCTTCGCCCAGCTTCTGGTGGTTGCCCGCGGCGTCGTACAGCGCCACGCCCACGTTTGTGGCCGTAGACGCAGCCGTCAGCGCCAGGTTGCCGGTGCTGCCGTCGGCCGTGCCACCAAAGCGCACACCCACATCCTGCGCGGCGCCGGAGCCGGTGCAGTCCAGCAGGATGCTGAAGTTCTTCATGCCGGCGCGCTCGGCTTCATTCACCCACGCCACGTCCACCTTGCCCATCGGCACGGTGATGGTGCCGCCGGTGGCATCCACCGAGCAGGTGCTGGTCATCAGCTCGCCGGTGATTTCCAGCTTCTCGGCGAATGCGGCGGGAGACAGGGCCAGCGCGAGCGCGCCGGCGGCAATCAGGTTCAATCGGTTCGACAAGGGAATGTCCTCGGTAGGGAATCAGGGGGAATCCGCATTGGACGAACCAGCGGATGCGCACAGTGTTCCCAGCCGGGCGGCACGTGGATATGCAATTAGTTGCAAGGTGCTTGCAGGACAGTTGAGTCCGTGCTTGCGGTACAGCGTCCGGTTAAGAAGCGTCATTTCCGACTGCGGCAAGCTGTCGCATGCAGCGTTGGGTGCATCTGCAATGCATTCGATTGACTGCCGTCATTTGTTGAAAACAAGCATGAATTGCGCCGAAACAGAGGCGTGGCTGGAAACCGCGTGGTTTCGTGGCGCGTTGTCGCTTTGCAACAAATTGCATGGGAAGCCGGCCGCACGCTGTCTACGCTTCGGCCCACTTCGACTACGAGCGATGTCGCCTTCGGCCTCATCGAGTGACGCTAACCATGCACATGCGCCTCCTTCATCTCCGCACGCCGCATCGTTTTGCCAGCCGTCCGCTGGGGCTGGCGATTGCCGCCGCCGTGGCAATGGCGATTGCCGGTCATGCCAGTGCCAACGGTGATGATTCCCTGCAGTTCAGCGAGGGCTTCCTGATTGGTGGCCAGGCCATCGACATGCAGCGCTATGCGCAGGGCAATCCCATGGAGCCGGGCGTGTATCCCCTGGACGTGGTGGTCAATGGCCAGTTCCACGACACGCGCGATATCACCTTCGTGGCGGCGCCGGCGCCTCTGGGTGCAACCCCATGCCTGCCGGCCGGGCTGGTACGCCAGCTGCCGCTGAAGGAGATGTTCCTGGCCGAGCTGGACCAGGATGATGAAGGCTGCGTCGCGCTTCCCGGCTTGATCGACGGTGCCACGGTCGAGTTCGATGAGAGCAACCTGCAGCTTCTAGTGAACGTGCCACAGGCTGCGCAGGCACGCGATGCGCGCGGCTACGTGGCACCTGCACTGCGCGACCACGGCGTCACGGCAGCCTTCTTCGATTACAACATCAACCACAGCCGCCACAAGGGCCAGCAGTCGACCTATCTGGGATTGAACACGGGCGTGAACCTGGGCGCGTGGCGGCTGCGTCATCGTTCGTCCTTCAGCCAGGGCAGCCATAGCTCGCGTCACGATGTGATCAGCAGCACGCTGCAGCGTGATCTTCCGGCGTGGAATGCCCAGCTGCTGTTGGGGCAGGGTACGACCGGTGGCGAACTGTTCGAGTCGCTGTCATTCACCGGTGTGCGGGTGGCCAGCGACGAGCGCATGCTGCCGGACTCGCTGCGCGGCTTCGCGCCGGTGGTGCAAGGCGTCGCCGAAACCAACGCGGTGGTGAGCATCCGACAGAATGGCCACGTCATCCACGAAGTAAGCGTGGCGCCGGGGCCGT
This sequence comes from Stenotrophomonas sp. DDT-1, assembly GCF_001580555.1. NCBI lineage: Bacteria > Pseudomonadati > Pseudomonadota > Gammaproteobacteria > Lysobacterales > Lysobacteraceae > Stenotrophomonas > Stenotrophomonas sp. DDT-1. The sequence continues at coordinate 109,778 of NZ_LEKR01000005.1, read as the reverse complement.
TCTCCATCGAAGATCTGTACCCGACCAACTTCGGTGGCGACCTGGACGTCACCGTCACCGAAGCCGACGGCCGCCAGCAGCAGTTCACTGTCAACTTCTCCGCAGTGCCGCAGGCGCTGCGGCCGGGTGCCAGCCGCTTCAGCGTCACCGCGGGTGAACTTCGCGACGCGCGCGGTGTGCGTGAAGCACTGCGCTTTGCCGAAGGTACCTACGCACGTGGCATCAGCAACCATTTCACCGCGCTGGGCGGGGTGCAGATTGCCGAAGACTTCCAGTCCGCACTGTTCGGCGGTGCAATCAATACACCGCTCGGTGCGTTCGGTGCCGACGTTACCCATTCGCGCGCACGCCTGGCCAATGGCGAACAGGTTACCGGCAACAGCTTCCGGCTGAACTACCAGCGCTATATCACCGCAACGGGTACCAACTTCGGTCTGGCAGCGCTGCGCTACAGCACGCGCGGCTATCTCTCCCTGAATGATTTCGCCCAGGCGTACAACGACGACTGGGGCGTCAGTGGCCGCGCGCGCCAGCGCTTCCAGGTGAACTTCTCGCAGCGCATCGGCGAGCGCAGCACGCTCTCGCTTAATGGCGGACAGGTGCGCTATTGGGACAGCGCGCAGCAGCACAACGATCTGCAGTTGCGCTTCCAGACCAGCATTGGCCGCGCCAATCTTAGCCTGTCTGCCATGCGCCTGCAGATCGGCGATGGCCACCAGGACACCCGCTATGCGGCGACCTTCAGCATTCCGTTGGGTTCGGCCCCGCGCGCGCCGCGCTTGAGCACCCAGGTAGCTCATTCGGCACGCGGCGATCAGGGCCAGCTGGGGCTGAACGGAACGCTGGGTGCCGATCAGCAGCTGAGTTACAGCGTGTCTGCCAGCGAATTCAGTGACGGGGCCGGCGGCGCCAATGCCTATGCGTCTTATCGCGGTGGGCAGGGCACGGTCACCGCTGGCTACAGCCGGTCCCGCGACTACAGCGCCTTCAACGCCAACGCGGCCGGCAGTGTGGTGGTGCACCGCGATGGCATCAACTTCGGTGCGCCGGTGGGCGATGGCTTCGCGCTGGTGCAGGCCGACGGCGCGCAGGGCGCCCGCATCGGCTACGGCAGCGACGTGCGCATCGGTCGCAACGGCTATGCGCTGCTGCCGCACGTGAGCCCCTACCGCTGGAACCAGATCGAACTGGACCCGTCGGGCCTGCCGATGGAGGTGGAATTGCTGCAGACCTCGCAGCGGATTGCACCGACGGCGGGCAGCATCGTGCGGGTTGCGTTCAATGCCAAGCGCGAACGCACATTGTTCATCGACGCCACCGATGCGCTGGGCCAGCCGTTGCCGTTTGCGGCACGTATCGAAGATGAGACCGGCCGCAGCCATGGCGCAGTGGGCCAGGGCGGTGTGATCCAGCTGCGTGGCGCGCCCGAACAGGGCCAGCTGATCGTCGACCCGGACGGCCCGCATCGCTGCCGCCTGGAATACACCACCCCGGATGCCCCCGACGCCTATGGGCTGTCGTGGAGCCAGGCGGTGTGCACGCCGATGCCGGCCCCGAGTAATGGGCTGCAGGCCGCCCTGGATGCGGTCGAAGCCACGTCGTTCTGATGTCCTGATTTCATTCTTTCAACCCAAGGAATTCTTTCATGAACCTGTTCAATCGCATCACCCTGTGCACCACACTGCTGGCCGCCGCGCCGCTGGCTCTGGCTGACAGCGCCACCCTCACCATCAGCGGCAAGGTGCTTCCCGGCACCTGCACGCTCACCGCTGCGCCGATCACTCTGGACCCGGTGAAGGCCAGCGACCTGACGCCCGGCGCCGAGGCGCAGATCAAGGCCGGGTCGCTGCAGTTCTCAGGCTGCGTTGGCGTGAGCAAGGCCGTGCTGTCCTTCTCCGGTACCGCCGCCGACGGCGATGCCACGCGCTGGAAGAACACCGCTGCGAGCGATGCGGCCGACGGCGTGTCGATCTCGCTGCTGTCCGGTACCACCGGCAGCACCTATCTGAAGGATGGCGACACCGGCATTGATGTGCCGGTGACTGGCGCCACCGCGCGTTACGACCTGCGTGCCGCCTATTTCCTGCCCACCGGCGAAGCGCCGAGCGCAGGTGAGGTGTCTACCGAGATCGTGGTCACTGCCGATTACGAGTGAGCTGTTTCTGGCTCGAACGTACCCCAAGGAGACTGATATGAGCGCCAACACCGCCCCTGACACGCGTCCCATCCCGCGCCATGCCCGCAAGCTGCTGGCGACACCGTTGCTGGGGCTGCTGTTCTGTGCAGGCAGTGCAGTTGCCTGTGTCGAGTACGGCATCAACCGCGATCTGCTGCTGGACAAGACGTATGCCACGTACCCGGACGCGGGCAGGGTGCAGTTTGACCAGAAGTTTGCTTCGCGTTCCTTCAAAGATTGCCCGGAGGAGCGGGACGTACCGGTCTTCATGACCCTGGAGATGCCCGGCCTCATCTATGAAGGCGAGGTCACTTTCAGGGGGAAGTCCTATCCTGCGTATTCCGCGGCCCCCGACTCCCCGCTGGTGATGTTCTACCATCACGTCGCTTTTTCTGAAGACGGTCCGCTTCGTAATGGTGAGGAGGTGCCTGGACTGTTCGAGATGAGCGGGGGGACATCCCTTGAAGCGTCGATCCAGTACTGGGCAGTTGTCTTTTCCCGTGGGGGCCGCATGAGAACGCCCCCGACCATGACCGGTTCGATCACGTTGCGAGCGCCATCGGAGCCCTCACTTGATCACCAGTCGATCGTGCAGCTGGATCTCAAGTTCCCAGTCACCACCTGCCCCCTGCAGGACAAGGCCGAAACCCTGCAGGACGTGCAGACTGCAGAGCTGTCCGTACCGGGCTCCACCGCAAAGGAAAAGCTGGTCGCCATCCGCATGGACTGCGGCGTGGACCCGCCGCGTGCGCGGATGACGCTCAGTGATGCTGGCGATGCGGGCAACACGGGAAGCCAGCTGACGCCTACAGCCGATTCGGATGCCGAAGGCGTGCGCGTGCAGCTGCTGCGGAATGGCTCTGAAGTGCAGTTCGGCCAGACCTGGGATTTCGATCCGGGTGTGGGCGGCGTGCATGACCATCAGTTCACCGCGCGCTATATCCGCACCAACGAACCGCTGGTGCCCGGCACGATCAAGGGTGAGGCAGTTCTGAACGTCGATTACTGGTGATGCACGACCCCGTGCTGCCATAGGGCGCACAGCGACGTACCGACCTTGCGTTGAACAGGAAAATGAAGATGTCCGATCACTCTCGCTCCCTCGTGTCCGTGCCCCTGCATCGGCGCAGCTGCCGCATGGCGCTGCCGGTATTGGTGGCGGCGCTGCTGCCGGGCCTGGCGCAGGCCTGTACCGCCACCATCACCTGGCCCATCGTTGAGGACAGGCAGAAGCCCGGTTACCGCGAGGAGATCCACATGCTGGTGGATGGTGGCACCAACGTCAGCTACAGCGGGTGTCCGGTGGGTGGCGATCTGCAGATGACAGTCAATATCCAGGGGCCGGGCCTACGCTGGGTCATGGATCTGCCTGATGTTCCTGTCTGGCCGGTGGATGGCCCGTTGCCGTTGTACGAAACCGGGCCGGATTCCCCATTAATCGGCTTTGCTACCACCTATGACGGCCCACGATTGCCGCTGGCGTTGGGTGACAACACGTTGACTTACCCTATCCGCAACAGCGGCGACAGTTTCATCATCAATGCCTTCATGTTCAGCCGTGGTCAGAAGATGCGCGATACGCAGACGCTGGCGTCGGTGCACATCGTGGGGCGCAACCATCCCACTTTCGATGTGACGGTGCCGGTGGACATTACGATTGCGTTTCCGCCCACCACCTGCCGCATGCGCGACGTTTCCGAGGTGCTGCAGGATGTCGCCGCTGCCGACCTCATGAATCCTGGGGACTCTGCTCGGGAAAAACCCGTGTCGCTGCTGATGGACTGCGGCGTCGCGCGGCCACGTGCCGACATGGTCCTGATGGATGCGGGCGATGCAGGCAACACGGGTAGCCTGCTGACACCGAGCGCCGACTCCACTGCCGAAGGTGTGCGGGTGCAGCTCCTCAGTGGCGGCCGGGAAGTACAGTTCGGTACACCGTGGTTCTTCAACCCCGGAGTCGGTGGTGTCCATACATTCGAGTACACCGCGCGCTACCTTCGGGTGAACGAGGATCTGAAGCCCGGCCTGATCAAGGGCGAGGCCGTGCTGAACGTTGTCTACTGGTGAGGCGTGCGAGCCATTCGCTCCGGCTGGCCCGGATACCTAACGGCACTTGTTTCTCAGGTTCTTCACGCCAGTATCATGTCATCTGAATGAATGTGGCGGCGCCCATTGCGGGGGTGGAGTTGTGTCCCATGTGCTCGATGGTGGGCAGCATCTCGGGGATGCACGGTGGACGCGTCAAACGGCGTACGGGTGGTAGAACGCTTTGACGCTCGAGAGGTCGCTTCACGAACACTAATGTCGTATGTGTGTCGCAATGTCGCATCTGACATTGCAACTAATTGCATGGTGGGTGTTCAACGCGACATCCACTATGCCGGTCTCGAAAAAAGGAGACCTCAACATGCGATCCCATCAGATCCAATACTCGGCGCTGGCCCTCGCCTTGACGGCGGCACTCGCCGTTGGCATCCCTGTTCGTGCGCACGCACAGCAGGTCATCGCAGACGGCGATGCACAGACCCCGGCAGCGGGGGATTACAGCGCAACCGGCGTGGGCAACCACGCCTTCCATGCGCTCAACGGCGGCAGCATCGTGCCGATGGGTGCGGTCAATGTGAGTGCGGATGGTAGCGGGGCATCCGCAGCCCGTGCCGAAGGGGCTGGCAGTCGTATCGAACTGAATGGTTCGACCTTGGTCACCACCGGTTTTGGTGCCACTACCGCGCTGGCAACGACGGGAGGCGAACTGCATCTGACGGCGACTGACGTCATCAACAAGGGCACCGGCATGGGCGTTGTGGCGCATACCGGCAGCCAGGCAACGCTGCAGGATGTGAACATCCGCATGGAGGGTGTGTCGTCGGTCGGCCTCGCCGGCGGCGGTGACATCACCATGACCGGTGGCTCGATCTCGGCGATGGGGCTGGGCAGCCGCGCGGTGTCGGCCACCGGGGCGAACATGACCCTGACCGGCGTTGCAATTGAAGGCGAGTCGGGCATCTGGCTGGCCGATAACAACCGGCTCAACCTCTCAGGAAGCACGGTGAGGGCCAGCGGCATCGCGTTGGACATCAATGGTCGCAGCAATGCAGTCACGGTGGCGGACTCCAACTTCCACAGCACCGGCAACGGGACCGCAACGGTCAAGATGTTCTCCGAATCGACGCTGGCAATGGCCCGCAGTTCCGTCATCAGCGAGGGGGACCGTGCGGTCGGTATCGATGCACGAACCGGTACGGCGGATCTGGACCGCGTGAATGTGACCACGTCCGGTGAGAGCAGCCATGGCCTGTATGCCGATTTCACTGGCATCGGCGCCGGCCCGATCATCACTGCGCGTGCGGCCCAGGTTCACACCACGGGTGCGGGTGCGATCGGTGCGGTTGCGCGCCAGGGCGGCAGCATCCATCTGGACGACAGCATCATCCGTACCGAAGGCCAGCAGGCCCATGGTGTGCTGACCGGGGGCAGGGGCGGGATGACGTTGGCCGGTTCGCACATTCGCACCGAGGGCGAGGGCGCCTGGGCTGCGGTGATCAATGACAACGGCAGCCTGGGCATCGACGGCAGTGCGCTGGAAAGCGTGCAGCACGGCGGTGTGTGGGTTCGCAGCAACCGTGACTCCCGTTTGACGCTGTCCAACAACGCCTACGTATCGGGTGGCAATGGCATTGCCATCGCACTGGATGCGGCGGTGGCGGGGCGTTTCGACGTGGTGTTGCAGGGGCATTCGCAGATGGTCGGCGACATCGTCATCACGCCCGAGGACGAGGATGCCGGTCTGGTGCCGCAGTCCGATGTGCACGTGCGCCTGGCAGACGGGTCGCTGTGGCAGGGCACGTCCAACCTGGTGCAGACGATGGCGATTGAAAGCGGAAGCCAGTGGACACTGACCGGTGATGCCACGGTGGGCGAACTGAGCGTACTGAACAGTGGTGTGGCGCTGTCCGACGGCAGTGGCCGATTCAACACGCTCACCGTGGACGGTGATCTGCACAGCGAGGGCGCGACGTTCCTGTTCCAGGGCGCCCTGGGCGGTGACGACAGCGCTTTTGATCGCCTGCATGTGCGTGGCGATACTTCGGGCGATGCAAGCATTGCGGTGAAGAACATTGGCGGCGTTGGCGCTCAGACCACCGATGGCATCCAGCTGATCGAAGTGGACGGTGCATCGTTGGCGACCTATGCGCTTGCCGGCCGCGCCGTGGGCGGCTCCTATGAGTACTTCCTGTTCAAGGGGGGCGTGACTGATCCCACCGATGGCAACTGGTATCTGCGTTCGCAATGGTTTGATGGCTGCAAGGACAATCCGGCCGCGCCGGGCTGTGTGGTGGACCCGGTTGATCCCATCGATCCGGTGGATCCCGTGGACCCGGTGGACCCTGTGGACCCCGTGGACCCCGTGGACCCGGTGGACCCGGTGGACCCGGTGCCGGTGCTGCGTCCCGAAGCCGGGGCGTACCTGGCCAACCAGTCGGCGGCCATCAACATGTTTTCCCATCGCCTGAACGACCGCATCGGTGCCGTCTCGCTGGACGAAGGCCGTGCCGCGTGGGCGCGCGTGGGACGTCAGCAGGCGGACTTCAGCGCGGTCGGTGGTCAGCTGTCGATTGATGGCAACACCTCGGTGCTGCAGATTGGCACTGACCTGGTTCGCCGAGGCAATGCAGCGTTCGGCGTGATGCTGGGCACGGGGCGTGCTGACAGCAGCGCAGTGTCCGATCTGACCGGCTACAGCGCCAAGGGTCGGGTGCGTGGCAGCGCGGTAGGTGTGTACGGCACCTGGATGCAGGTGGCTGACGGTACGCAGGGTGCGTACATGGATGCGAACCTGCAGTACGGCCGTTTCGATAACCGGGTGCAGGGCATAGGCCTGGAGCCGGAGCACTACGATTCGCGCATGGCCAGTGCGTCACTGGAGGCCGGCTACACCTTCAACGTGTGGCAGGGTGCCGCCAGCGCGCTGTACGTGCAGCCGCAGCTGCAGCTGAGCCATGTCGATTTCCGCACCGATCGCCACGTGGAGCGCAACGGCACGGTGATCGATCACGCCGATGCCGGTGGCCTGAGCGGGCGCCTGGGCGTGCGCGTGTTTGGCCATGGCACTGCCGCCAGCAACATCGTGCAGCCCTACCTGGGCGTGAACTGGCTGCGTGGCAGTGGCACCAGCACGTTGCAGTTCGACGGTGACAGGCTGGGCGCGGACGTGCCGCGCAACCGCTACGAGGTGCAGGCCGGTGCCGAGTTGAAGCTGGGCCAGCGCTGGGGCGCGTGGGGTGGCGTGAGCGTGCAGCATGGCGATCATGGCTACCGCAATGTGGGCGGCCAGCTGGGCCTGCGCATGGCCTGGTAAGCGGGCGTGCCGGGGGCGGCGCACGGACCTCTGTAGAGCCGAGCCCACGCTCGGCTCACCGCGATCTGAACGAAGAGCAGCCGAGCATCGCTCGGCTCTACAACCGCGTCGAGCGGGGGGGGCGGGACCTGAACGATGTCCATGTCTGTCGCGATCGTCCATTGAATGACTACGCAAACGGTGGCGATGCTGCCGGATCGCTCGCTGCCGGTCACCCGCATGTCTGCTCCCGAACGTTCCCACAACGCCGCCATTGATGGCCTGCGTGCACTGGCGGTGCTGGCCGTCATCCTCTTCCACACCAACGCGACGTGGCTGCCCGGCGGCTTCACCGGCGTGGACCTGTTCTTCGTGGTGTCCGGCTTCGTGATCAGCCAGTCGTTGGCCTCGCGCACCCATGCGTCGCTGGGCGCGATGCTGCTCGACTTCTACCGGCGCCGCGTGCTGCGCCTGCTGCCGGCGCTGCTGGTGATGCTGATGGCGACCTTCGTGCTGTCGGCACTGTTCATTCCCCGCGCGTGGCGCAATGAGCAGTTCGACCAGACCGGCTGGGCCGCGCTGGTCGGCTTCAGCAACATCGTGCTGGCCGGACAGCAGGACGATTACTTCTCACCCGGCGCAGAACTCAATCCCTTCCTGCATACATGGACGCTGGGTGTGGAGGAGCAGTTCTACCTGGTCTTCCCGCTGTTGTTCTTCGTGTGGCTGCGCGGGCGCGAACGCTGGCTGTGGGCGCGCTGGCTGTTGCCGGTGCTCACCGTGCTGTCGCTGGCGTGGGCAGGCTGGCAGGCGCAGACGGCACCGGCGGCAGCGTTCTATCTGCTGCCTGCACGGTTCTGGGAGCTGGCTGCGGGCGCGCTGCTGCACCAGTGGATGCGTGGGCGCGTGCCGGGCCGGAGCGGTGACACGGTTGCAGCGGTCGGTCTGGCACTGCTGGGTACAGGCGTGGTGATCGCCCCTCAGCTGGCGATGCCGGTGCCGGGCGTGCTGGCTACCGTCGGCGGGACGTTGATGCTGTTGGCAGGCGTGTCGGCATCGGGAACATCGCGCATGGCCCGCGCACTGGGCTGCGCACCGCTGGCCTACCTGGGTCGGCTGTCCTATTCGCTGTACCTGTGGCATTGGCCCCTGCTTGTACTGCTGCGCTGGACGTATGGCCTGCACGGTGCCGCGCTGTGGCTGTATCCGGTGCTGCTGCTGGCGATATCGGCCGCGTCCTACCACTTCATCGAGCGCCCGCTGCGCAGTGCGGCGCCGCTGCTGCGGCTGGCACCGGCCAAGGTGCTGGCGATGGCGTTTCCGCTGGTGGCGCTGTGTGGTGCGGGTGCCTGGGCTACCGTGGAATACCACGAGCAGGTCTCGCTCAGCGTCACCCGCGACGGCTACGCATGGCAGGCGCGCCGCTACCCGGCGTGGCGCCCGCTGGAGCCGGTAAGTGCACCCGCGCTTGAAGGGCGGCGCCTGTTCGTGGCCGGCGATTCGCATGCGGCGGCCTACCGCACGATGACCAGCATGGTCGCGCGCCAGACCGGTATGGAGGTGCGCCAGGATGACCGCGGCGGCTGCAGTTTCGTCAATCTGCTGCGCGCCAGCCCGGCCGATTGCCAAGGCTTCATTGAAGACGCGCTGACGAACATCGAACACGAGGCGCGTCCGGGCGACATCGTGTTGCTGGCGGCCCTGCGTATGCCGGAGCTGCGTGGGTTTGACTGGCAGCGCCAGGATGCGCAGCAGATCTATCAACAGCTGCTGGACGAGCGCACCCCGGCCCATGCACAGGCTGCGCGTGATGAGGCGGATCGTGTTCTAGGGCGTCTGCAGAAGCTGGGCGTGCACGTGGTTGTGGATGCGCCGCTGCCGTTGTTCAAGGCCGGGGCCTATCGCTGCTCGGACTGGTTCAACCGCCACAATCCGGCCTGCGCGGGAGGCCTGAGCATGCCGCGCGGTGATCTGGAGAGGCTGCGTGCACCACAGATGGCGTTGCTGGCCGAGCTGGCAGCGCGCTATCCATCGCTCACAGTGTGGGACCCGCTGCCACTGTTGTGCGGTCCGCAGACCTGTTCGGCAGTGGAAGAGGGTGAACCGCTGTTCTTCGACAACGACCACCTGAGCGGGCATGGCAACCGCGTGCTGTTGCCCAGCTTCCGGCAGACCCTGATCGATATTGCAGGCGACACGCCGGTGTAGAGCCGAGCCCACGCTCGGCTTTCGCGCGCAGCGCGGGCTTCATCGCGGTCTGCTCGAAGAGCAGCCGAGCACCGGCTCGGCTCTACGGGAGCGCGGAGGTGAACGACACGCCGTTGTAGAGCCGAGCCCACGCTCGGCTTTCGCGCGCAGCGTGGGAGTTTCGCGAACGGAATGGAGAGCAGCCGAGCATGGGCTCGGCTCTACAGGAGTGTGCGCGGTCTATGTCGGCGGCAGCACCTTGCCCGGGTTGAGAATGCCATCCGGGTCCAGCGCGGCCTTGATTGCGCGCATCGTCGCCAGCGTCGCCGGGCTGAACGCCTGCACCATGAAATCGCGCTTGGCCAGGCCAATGCCGTGCTCGCCCGACAGCGTGCCACCCAGCGCCAGCGTCAGCTCGAAGATCTTCGGCAGCGCGGCATGCGCGCGCGTGTTTTCATCGGCATCCTCCGGGTGGTAGAGGATGTTGACGTGGAGGTTGCCGTTGCCGGCATGGCCGAAGGTGACGATGGTGAGCGCGTAGTCACGTGCCAGGGCCTGCACGCCGGCCACCAGTTCCGGAATGCGCGACACCGGGACCACAACGTCTTCATTGATCTTGCCCGGCGCAACGCTGCGCAGCGCGGGCGACAGCGCCTTGCGTGCGGCCCACAGCTGGTCGCGCGCGCGGCCCTCCATCGCCACGTCCAGCTCGATCATGCCGTCGCCTTCGGCGGCACTGGCCAGTGCCTGCAGCAGATAAGGCAGCGTGTCGTGGTCACCATCGGCCTCGACCAGCAGCATCGCGCCTGCCTCCGGCACGTCGGCACCATTCAACCGCAGCAGCTCCAGGCTGCGCGCGTCCATGAATTCCAGGCGGGTGGGTACCACCGGCTGCGACATCAACCGCGATACGGCGGCCGCGGCGGCATCGGCATCGCGGTACAACACGCGCAGGCCGGCCTGGCTGACCGGCAGCGGGGTCAGTTTCAGCGTGGCTTCCACGATCAGTGCCAGCGTGCCTTCGCTGCCCACCAGCAGATGGGTGAGGTCATAGCCGGTGGCATCCTTGGTGTAGGCGCCGCCGCAGCGGATCACATCGCCGGTTCCGGTCACCGCCACCAGGCCCAGCACGTTGTCGCGGCTGGTGCCGTACTTCACCGCGCGCGGACCACCTGCATTGCAGGCCAGGTTGCCGCCGATGCTGCAGATCTCGGCGCTTGAGGGATCCGGTGCCCAGAACAGGCCATGCGGGGCCAGTGCCTGCTGCAGGGTGCCATTGAGAACGCCCGGCTGCACCACCGCGCAACGATCGCCGGCGCGGATCTCGACGATGCGATCCATGCGGGTGAACGAGAGTACGATGCTGCCCGGCTGCGGGACCGCTGCACCTGTAGTGCCGGTGCCGGCGCCGCGCGCGACCAGCGCCACGCCATGCACGCGACAGGCACGCACCAGCGCCTGCACCTGCTCGATGTCCGCCGGAAACGCCACTGCAGCCGGCCGCTGATGGCGCCATGAGTTGTCCTGCGCATTCGCCTCCAGCGCGCCGTCATCCATGCGCCAGCCCTCCGCGCCCAGCAGGGTGGACAGTTCGGCAACCAAATCGGTGGGTAGGGAAGGACTCATGACAGGTCTCGTGGGGCAGCAGGAGCGGGTTGGATCAGTTTCCAGGCGACAACGGCGCCGGCCAGTGGCAGCCACACCCAACGCAGTTCGGAGAGCAGGGTAGCCACGCCGCGTGCGCTGAAGAACTGTGGCGCGAACGGTGACACGCGGATGGGGCGCCATGGCGCGAAGAAGCGGTGTTCGCTCCACGGCCACGCCAGTGCGACGCCGAGGCCACCGGAGGTCATCGCATCGAGCAGCGGATGGCTGGCGGCACAGACGAAGACGAATACAGCGGCTTGTACGGTAGATGCCAACCTTGGTTGGCACACACCCGGCGACCAAGGTCGGCGACTACCCAAGAACGCCAACGCCGCGGCCAATGCTGCCAGCACGCCGGCAAACAGCAGTGAGTGGCTGGCGCCGCGATGGCCGAACGCATCGGCATAGGGAATGTGCAGCGCAAAGGCCAGTACATCGGCATCGGGCAACATCGCTGCGATCACGCCGGCGGCCAGCAGGCGCGGTGGGATGCGGCCACGATCAGCGGCGCACCACAGCGCCAGCGGCACAGCGGCATGGGTGATGATCGACGGCATCAGTCACGCACCATGGTCGTACCGGCCGCGGGCCGGCTGCAGGCCTGACGGGTAGTGCCGGCCGCTGGCCGGCAAAGAGTAGCCATCAGCAGTCATCCAAGCGGAACGCATCCCGCAGCCAATGCAGCTGCGGCGGTTCGCCGGTGGCTTCCACCACATCGAAGCGGCAGGGTGCATTCGCCAGCGCCGGGTGGTCCTGCAGGTACAGCTGCGCGGCGTGGGCCAGGCGCCGGCATTTGCGCGCATCGACCGAAGCGGCGCCACCGCCGAAATCGGATCGCGCGCGGTAGCGCACTTCCACGAACACCACGGTGCCGGCATCGTCCATCACCAGGTCCAGTTCACCGCCGCGATAGCGCACATTGCGCGCACGCGGCTGCAGTCCGGCCTGTTGCAGATGCTGCTCGGCGGCCGCTTCCACCGCCGAGCCACGTTGGCTGCTCTCAGCGACCACCGACGATCGGCATCGGCCGGCCGCCATTGAAGGTCGACCAGGCCGGCTGGCGCAGGATGTTGCCGTTGCTGTCCAGGAACAGGGTGCCGGTGGCACCGTCCAGGCCGCCTTCGTTGGACAGTTTGTCCAGGTAGGCGGTGATCTTCCAGGCGTCGGCACCGAAGGCGAACAGGCGGCCGGCCGCACCGCGTGCGCTCGGCAGGGTGCTGGCCACCTGGCTGGCCGACGGCAGGCCGGACACGCTGCGCACGTTCCAGGCTTCGTTCGGATAGACGATGCCGTCCAGCGCCACGTCTTCTTCCACCTTGCCGCTGCCAACGGTCAGCTGCGAGGTGCCGACGCGGGTCGCGCCGCCTGCACCGGCCAGCGCCAGCTGCGGCGCCAGCAGGCGCGCCTGCGGCGCACGCACGGCGAGGAACACGGCATCGACCTGGCCGGCGTTGCGCACCTGCGCGCCGACATCGCCGACGGCATCGGTGACGCCGACCGTGGCCACCACCTGGCCACCGCGCTGGGCGAAGCGCTGGGCGAAGGCGGCGGCGGCACGGCGGCCGGTGTCGTCGGCGCTGTTGATCACCAGCGCCTTGCTGCGCTCGCGGCCACGCAGGTACTCGGCGGCGACGATGCCGTCGTCTTCCGGTGCCAGCGAGAAGCCGGCACTGCCGGCCGGCGGTGCGTCCTTGCCGCGGTTCAGGGCCAGCACCGGCACCTGCAGCTGCTGGCGGCCGTACACGGCGTCCACTTCGTCGCGGCCCAGCGGACCGACCACGAAGTCGGCACCGGAGGCGACGGCCTTGTCATAGGCGGCCAGGGCACCGGCAGGGGTGCCGGCGGTGTCGAAGAAGTTGATGTCCGGGCGGCGGCGGCTTTCACCGTAATAAGCGCTCAACAGGCCATCGCGCACCGGCTGTGCGGCGGTGGCCAGGCGGCCGCTGAGCGGCAGCAGCACGGCCAGCTTGGCCGGCGGGCGGTACCCGTCGCTCATCGCCGGCGGGCGCTTGCTGGTGTCGAACTGGGCCGCGCCATCGCGGTCGAACGGGCGCGGCAGCGGCAGGCCGCGCGCGATCAGCGCACGGCCTGCGAAGTTGTAGAGCGGGTCGTTGGCCGGCAGGGCGGCGGCACGGCTGCGCAGGGTGGCGTCGTCGAGGGTGCCGAGCAGGCCGGCAATGGCGGCCTGGTTCTCGCTGCGCGCGCTGCCGGTCAGGCTGGAATGGGCGCGGGCGCGCTCGGTGGCGGCGCCGAAGGCATCGCCGGTGCCCTGCAGGGCACTGGCGCGGGCCAGGTACCAGCGCGTACGCAGCGCCGGCAGCACGTTATCGCCGTGGTCCTTCAGCAGGGCCAGTGCCTGCGCCGGCTGCTTGTCGGCCAAGGCGAGCTCGGCACCGGTCAGCTGGTAGCGCTGCAGGCTGGCGCCGGACAGCTGGCGTGCGGTGAGCTGGCCGAGCAGGCTGCGCGCGCGGGCACTGTCGCCGGCCAGGTGCCAGGCCCAGGCCGCATCGGCCAGTGCGTTGCTGCGGGCACCGCCGCGCAGGGTGGAGGCCAGGCCTTCCAGCTGCAGCGCGGCATCGCGCGGCTTGCCCTGTTCGATCAGCGCCAGCGCCTGGCTCTGGGCCGGCGAATCGGGCGTGCTGGTCAGGCTGGTGGTGGCACAACCGGCCAACAGCATCAGCGACAACGACAGGGCGGAGATCCGTGCGGCGGGCTTGTTCATGATCGGGTCCATGCGATGAGGGCAGCGGCCTTGGCCGGGTACACGCTACGATTCTACCCTTGCCCCGTGAGTACCGCTGAAATGAGTGTCCCAACCCTGTACGTCGTCGCCACCCCGATCGGCAACCTGGCCGATCTGAGCCCGCGCGCGCAGGAGGTGCTGCGTTCGGTGGCGGCCATCTGTGCCGAGGACACCCGCCGCAGCGGCCAGCTGCTGTCCCACTTCGGCATCCAGCAACCGCTGGTGGCCCTGCACGAACACAATGAAGAGGCCCTGGCGCAGCGCCTGGTGTCGCGCCTGCAGGCCGGCGAGTCGCTGGCGCTGGTCAGCGATGCCGGCACCCCGCTGGTCAGCGATCCCGGGTTCCGCCTGGTGCGCGCGGCCCGCGCGGCGGGCATCAAGGTCAGTCCGGTTCCCGGTGCCTGCGCCGCCATCGCCGCGCTGAGCGTGGCCGGCCTGCCCAGCGACCGTTTCAGTTTCGAGGGCTTCCTGCCGGCCAAGGCCAGCGGCCGCCGCGACCGCCTGCAGGCGCTGGCCGGCGAAGTGCGCACGATGGTGTTCTACGAATCCTCGCACCGCATCGCCGAGTCGCTGGCCGACATGGCGGCGATCTTCGGCGGCGAACGCCCGGCGGTGCTGGCCCGCGAGCTGACCAAGCTGTTCGAGACCGTCCTTGATGGTGACCTGGCCGGCCTGCTGGCCAGGGTCGAGGCCGACGAGAACCAGCGCAAGGGCGAGTTCGTAGTGATGGTGCAGGGGGCGGGTGACGATGAGGAAGCGCAGCTGGCACACGGCCGTCGCGTCTACGCGAAGCTGAGCGAGCACCTGCCGCCGTCAACTGCCGCCAAGCTGGCTGCTGAGTTGACCGGCGCACCGCGCAAGGCGCTGTACGGGAGTTGATGGATCGCTCCGGGCCATGCCTGGGCAGCGCGCGGCGCGAAATGCGAAACGGTTCGCATCCGCCGGAGGGTCGCCGATCTCTGGCGAGTGAATGTGCTCACGTGCGCAGCTGAGGGGCGAATCAGGGGCCAGGCAATGTCGTGATGAGCATCAATGATCGACCCACTGATGATCGTACGAACCCAGCAGCCTTTGGCATGACGGGACGTCCTGCAGAGCGACATTGAGATCAGTCGAGCCCGTGCGGATACTCCCGATGCGGAAGGGTGTCCGTAGTGTGACCCCATTTCCGAGGCCTCTGACGCGTGAGGACCGGTGCTCGGGATGTCCTCAAACGCCTGGCTTGGGCGAAGACGCTCCGGCACACGCCTCTTCATCCCCCACTTGGGAGTAATTGTTCGAGATGGCATTGACAGCCTACCTTCAAGCTCATTTCCTGCCAAAGGATGCGTTCGCCGCATTCTGCAATGTGTCAGAAGAAAGACTCAGTCGCCTGATTGCAGTGGGCGCGGTGCCGCAGCCCACCTACACCTGCGAGGAAGGCACCATCTATGCGCGTGCGTCGATGCCGTTCTCGCCGGCCGAGTATGACCGTAGCAGCAGAAAGCGGTTGGTCGACGATCTTCGCCGGGAGCTGGGCGAAAAGTCCTGAAAGGGCGTGCAGACCTGCATGGCTCGTTCACAGACTGGGACGCTGGAACACGGCAGCGGCCGAATTCCGGGGGGCTAAGGGGCGAAGCTCTCAAATTTCCTTCAGGGAGGAAAGACAGATGTTTGAAAAGGGACTGTTCCTGCTGTTCGCACTGGCCGATGTGCCAGCTCCTGCAGCTGAAGCGCCGCCACCTGCAGCCATTACCGAAGCCGATCTGGGCCCGGACTATGTCGGCTACCTGCTGTTCGATCCGGGGTTGGTCGAGTTCAATCGGCTGCAGTCGGTTCGCGATTACGGCAATTACCTGACCTACCGCGCGGCACGTGACGCGTTGGAGAGCTACGAGGCATGTCTGCAGGTGGGGGCCGACAACCACGCGCAGATCGAGGCGGCCTACCAGCAGTTGGTGAGCAGCCAGCAGCGGTACGTCAGCGCGGCGCAATGGCGCGACCTGCGGCAGGCCCTGCGTGCGAGGCGCGAGCCGGTGCCCGAGCGCGCGTCGTGGCAATGCGCCGCATTCGTGGACAACGCGCCCTATTTCGATGCGGGGTTGGACGATGCACTGCTGGGCGCCACCGAATTGGCGCGCGAGCAGGCCGGGGAAGGGGATTCGCGTAGCGACGCGCTGCGCCCGGTCCTCGGCGTTCAGATGGGGGGCGCGACCGTGATCGAATCCGAGCCTGACGAGGGTCCGGCCCATCGCGCCGGCCTGCGCAAGGGGGATGAGGTGCTGGCCGTGGCGGGTACCCGAGTGAAGACCGTCTTCGGTGTCGGCCAAGCGTTGAAAGCCTACGCGCCGGGCGATCGCGTGGACGTGCGCGTTCGCCGCATTGAATGGGACGGTTCGCAACCGCAGGTGCGGGAATTGATCGTAGATGTGGTGCTGGAGTCGCGGGCGGTGGTGATGGCGAGGGCGAAGGGCCGCTAGAGCCACGCCACGCGTGGATGAACCGGATGCCGCGATCGGCACGGCAGGACGGGCGTGCGTAGGCTAGAATGTGCGCTGGCGGAGCCGGCCAGACAGTCGCGTCATCCCTTCGGGGGTGCCGAGGAAAGTCCGGGCTCCATAGGGCAAGGTGCCAGGTAACGCCTGGGCGGCGCAAGCCGACGGAAAGTGCAACAGAAAGATACCGCCTACGTCTTCTTCGGAAGGCCGGTAAGGGTGAAATGGTGCGGTAAGAGCGCACCGCGAGTCTGGCAACAGACCGGCACGGCAAACCCCACCTGGAGCAAGACCAAATAGGGATCCTTTGGCGCGGCCCGCGTTGGATCCGGGTAGGTTGCTTGAGCGTTGCGGTGACGTAACGCCTAGAGGAATGACTGTCCACGACAGAACCCGGCTTATCGGCCGGCTCCGCCTCTTTTTCCGGTAAGCCGAGCACGGCTCGGCTCTACAGTACAGCCGAGCCATGCTCGGCTGCTTTCCGTCCAGACGCTCGGGATGTTGTTCAGCCCGGCGTGCGGTACTGCCCGGCGGAAATGAACTGCGAGAAGCGCTCGCACCACACCACCACCGTGGTGTAGTCGTCCACGTCCACGTTCGCGGGCACCTCGACCAGGAAGCGGTTGAAGGTCTTCACCTCGCCGATGCGCTGGGCCTGCGCCTTGATCTTCAGGAAGTCGGCCTTGTTGTCGACGAAGTCGCGGACCAGGTAGACCTTGTAATCCGGGCCCGGTCCCATCTTGCCGTCGAAGGCGACCTGGGTGGCGCTGACGCTGACCTTGCCTTCGGCCCAGTGCACCGCATCGCTGCCCTTGAGGTCGCGGCGGAAGGTGGTGCGGTAGGTGGCGTCTTTCATCGCGGCCTGTACCTGAGCGACCGGCGGGTCATCGGGGGCGATCAGGATTGGCAGCAGATAGACGCCCAGGCCGAAGCCCAGGCCGAGGGTGAGCAGATGGGTGGCGAGCAGGATGAGGATGCGGCGCATGGGGCCTCCTTGTGGTTGCGGTCGATCGCGCGGCGTGATGCCGGGCGCGACCACCCTGGGAGGTCAGGGCCGACATTTATAGACACAGTGCCGAATGCGAAAAGGACACAGTGGGCAGGCTGCAATGCCGGGACCTCTGTGGCACGGGCGGATCGCGGTCGCCGCTGGAAGCTGAATGACGTTTCAGGCCTGTTGCGATGACGCCTGCCGCCGCGTCGATGGCGACAACGGCGTGCAGGTCGTGCCGGCAGGAGAACCCGGCCAGCGGCCGGCACGACCGGGTCAGAATATGACGTGGTTCTGTCCGCTGGAGACACCCTGCGGGCCGAAGCGGCGTTCGTGGATCTCGCCGTGGCCGTCGGCGTCGATCAGCAGCACGGTGCTGGCGCGGGTGCCGTAGTCGTCGCCGCGGATGAAGGCCGGGCTCAACCAGCGCTCGCGTTCCAGGCCGATGCCGGTGTCGGGCAGGTGGCTGTCGGCGGGGCGGTGTTCATCGGCCAAGGCATTCCAGAGCGGGGTCAGGTCCGGGGTCAGATCCCTTTCGCGTTGCGAAAGGGATCTGACCCCGTCTGCTTCCAGCCATGCCGACAGCGCGGCCATCAGCCGTCGGGTCTTCGGCCAGGGCGCGTCCAGCGCGCCGTTGGACATGCCGTGTACGCCCGGGCCAAGCGTCTGCCGTTCGGCGGGATGGTTGCCCAGGTACTCCAGGCTGTCGCCATCGGCCAGCAACAGATTGAATGGGGCGTAGGCACCGGCCACGGTTGCCAAGCGATCAATATGCACGGCGGCCGGGTCGCGGCCGCGCAGGAAGTCGGCCACCAGCGCGCCCCGCGACGGTCCGGTCTGGGCCACCAGCGGGTCGCGGACGTTGGTGACCACCGCCATCCGGCCCGAGGCGCCGACTCCGGCCCAGCCACCGCCGGAGCGCAGGTCGCGTCCCCCGATGACGGAGGTCTCATCCTGCCAGGGGGCCAGCGCCGCGGTGGGGCGGGCGTGGAACTCATCACGGTTGCCGGTCATCACCAGCCGCCAGCGCGGGTGGTGCATCCAGCCAAGAGCAAGCAGGCACATGGCCTCATTGTGCACCGTTTGCGCAGTCCGGCGCCGTTTCCGGCCCGGCTCGGATGAATGCGCGGCCGATGTTTCACGCCCCGTCCACGCCCCTGAACTTCCGTTCAATCTCAAAAATTGAGACGGATCAGCAACTTGTGGATAAGCCTTGAACAATTCTCTAAAGGTTGTTGCAAGCCATTGATGCGGCTGGCGATTTCCCTGCTGAAAAGTTGTTGACAACCCTCGGCCCGCTGCTAAGGTGGGCATCAGAGGGAAATCCGGGTGTTTTGTGGGTTTTCGTGGTTCAATGTTTCACCGGGCGAAGGACAAGGTGCAGGCGTCGTGTTCCAGGGCGAGACGGCCATCACAGTTGACGACAAGGGGCGCATGGCGGTTCCCACCGCTTACCGCGACCTCGTCGCGCGCGCCAGCAACAACCGTCTCGTGCTGACCTACAACCCGTTCGAAGCCGGCTGCCTGTGGCTGTACGCAGAGTCGGAATGGGAACGGGTCCGCGACGATGTGATGTCCAAGCCCAACACCCAGCGCGTCGTGCGCCTGTTGCAGCAGAAGCTGGTCGGCTCGGCCGCCCATCTGGAACTGGACGGCAACGGTCGCATCAGCATCCCCGCCAGCCACCGCGGTGCGGTGGGCATTGAGAAGAAGGCGGTATTGCTCGGCATGGGCGACAAGTTCGAATTGTGGAGCGAGCAGGCGCATCGGGCCCTGATCCAGCAGACGTTGTCTGACGAGGATCTGGGTGATGGGTTGCTCGACCTGAAGTTGTGAGCCGGGGTGCCCGGATGCGCCCAGAAGCGCAGGCCGGTCACCTTCCGGTGTCGCAGTCGCCGGCGGTGCACCTGCCGGTCCTGTACACCCAGGTCCTTGAAGGCCTGAGGGTGATCGAAAACGGACGTTATCTGGATGGCACGTTCGGTCGTGGCGGTCATGCACGTGGCGTGCTTACCCAGCTCGGTCCCGAGGGGCGCCTGCTGGTCATGGACAAGGATCCGGAAGCCATCGCCGTTGCCGAGCGCGATTTCGCGCCGGACCCGCGCGTGTCCATCTTCCGTGGCAGCTTCGCCCAGCTGCTGCAGTGGGATGCGACGGCCGAAGGCCTGGACGGCGTGCTGTTCGACCTGGGCGTGTCGTCGCCGCAGCTGGACGTGGCCGAACGTGGCTTCAGCTTCGGCAAGGACGGCCCGCTGGACATGCGCATGGACCCGGACAGCGGTGAAAGCGCCGCGCAGTGGATCAACCGCGTGGAAGAGCGCGAGATCGCTGATGTGCTGTGGACCTACGGCGAAGAGCGGCAGAGCCGGCGCATCGCCCGCGCCATCGTGGCCCGCCGCGAGAAGCAGCCGTTCTCCCGCACCGCCGAACTGGCCGAGCTGATTGCCTCGGTGATGCCGCGTGGAAAGGACAAGATCCATCCCGCCACGCGCAGCTTCCAGGCCATCCGCATCCACATCAACCGCGAGCTGGCCGATCTGGAAGCAGGGCTCGATGCGGCGGTGGAACGGCTCAAGCCCGGTGGCCGCCTGGCGGTGATCAGCTTCCACTCGCTGGAAGACCGCATCGTCAAGCAGTACATGAACCGCCTGGCCAAGGCGCCGCCGGCCAACCGCCGCCTGCCCGAGGCCGTTGCGTTCGTGCCGACGCTGGACCTGATCGGTGGGGCAATCAAGGCCACCGACGAAGAGCTGGCCGCCAACCCGCGCGCCCGCAGCGCCGTGCTGCGCGTGGCCCAGAAGCGGGAGGCCGACGCATGAGCCGGCTGCTGCTGATCATCCTGTTGGCCTGCACCGTGGCCTCGGCGATCGGCGTCGTGTTCGTGCGTCACCGTCATCGGCAGACGTTCATCGAGCTGTCGCGCGCCGAGCGCAAGCGCGATGACATCAACCTGGAATTCGGCCGCCTGCAGCTGGAACAGGCCACCCTGGCCGAAGCAAACCGTGTCGATCGCATCGCCCGCGAGAAGCTCGGCATGAAGTTCCCCGAGGCCGCCGACATCGTGGTGGTGCGCCCATGAGCAAGACCGGTCGCAACCGTCCACGCAATGCCTTCAACCTGCGCCAGCGCCTGCGCTGGGTGGCGTTGGCGCTTGGCCTGTGCTCGGTGTCGCTGGTCGGTCGCGCGGCCTACGTGCAGATCATCAACAGCGACTTCTACCAGCGCCAGGGTGAGGCCCGCTACCTGCGCGAGCTGCCGATCAAGACCTCGCGCGGCATGATCACCGACCGCAACGGCGAGCCGCTGGCGGTATCCACGCCGGTTGCCTCGATCTGGGTCAACCCGCAGGACCTGCTGCGTTCGCCCGAGCGCATCCCCGAGCTGGCCCAGGCGGTCGGCATGTCGGTGGATGAGCTGAGCAGCCGCCTGTCGCAGAAGTCGGACAAGGAATTCATGTACCTGCGCCGCCGGATCAATCCGGACGAGGCGGAGAAGGTGGTCGCGCTGAAGATCCCGGGCGTGGCCGCGCAGCGCGAGTTCCGCCGCTTCTACCCGCAGGGTGAGGCGATGGCGCACGTGCTGGGCTTCACCAACATCGATGATCGCGGCCAGGAAGGCCTGGAACTGGCCTTCGACGAATGGCTGCGCGGCAAGCCCGGTGCGAAGCGGGTGATCCGCAACCGCAAGGGGGAGACCGTCGAAAGCGATCTGCTGCGTGCCGCTGAGCCGGGCAAGGACCTGACGCTCAGTATCGACCGCCGCATCCAGTACCTGGCCTTCAAGGAACTGCGCAACGCGCTGGTGGCCAACAAGGCGGCCGGCGGTTCGATGGTGATCATGGACGTGACCACCGGCGAGATCCTGGCCATGGTCAACCTGCCGACCTACAACCCGAATTCGTTGACCGGCGCGATCCCTGATACGCGCCGCAACCGCGCGGTGACCGACCTGGTCGAGCCGGGTTCGACGATGAAGCCGCTGACCATCGCCACCGCGCTGCAGGCCGGTGCGGTGACCAAGGACACCATCATCGACACCAACCCGGGCTACATGACGCTGGGTCGCTTCACCATCCGCGACGTGCCACGCAACAACGGCGTGCTGAACGTGACCGGCGTGATCACCCGCAGTTCGAACGTGGGTGCAGCCAAGGTTGCGGCGAAGATGCCGGACCAGACCTTCTACGACGGCGTGCGCCGCTTCGGCTATGGCTCGGCGCCGCACAGCGGGTTCCCGGGTGAATCGGCCGGTGTGGTAATGCGTCCGGCGCGCTGGTCGGGGACCACCAAGACCACCATGTCCTACGGCTACGGCCTGTCGGTCACGCCACTGCAGATTGCCACCGCCTACTCGGCGCTGGCCAACGGCGGGCGCCTGATCGCGCCGACCTTCGTCAAGGGCCAGCGCAACGAAGGCCAGCAGATCATCGACGAGAACGTCGCCAGGCAGGTGGTGGCGATGATGGAGACGGTGGTCACCCAGGGCGGCGCCAAGCAGGCGGCGGTGCTGGGCTACCGCGTGGCCGGCAAGACCGGCACCGCGCGCAAGGCCGGTCCGGGTGGTTACGAGCGCGGCCATTACAACGCGCTGTTTGCCGGCGTGGTGCCGGCCACCAACCCGCGCTTCGCCACCGTCATCGTCATCAACGATCCGCAGGCCGGCAAGTTCTACGGCGGCCTGGTGTCGGCGCCGGTCTATCACAACGTGATGGAAGGCACCCTGCGCTTGATGGACGTGCCGCTGGATGACCTGCAGTCGTGGCTGGCCGCACAGCAGTCGGGCAAGGTCGGCCATTCGGCCTCGATCCTGCCCGCACCGCCGGCCGAGACCGCGCTGCCGGTCGATGCCGCCGCTGAATTCGATGCCGCGCTGCCGAGCGCGCAAGCCCAGACGCCGCCCGCTACGGGAGGCACGCAATGAGTCCTTCGATGTTGCTTTCGCAGTTGCTTCCGGACGTGGCCCTGGCGGGCCATGATCCCGTTCTGACCGGCCTGGTGCTGGACAGCCGCGCCGTGCGCCCCGGCAATGCCTTCGTCGCCATCGCCGGTTTCGGCGCGCATGGCCTGGGCTTTGTCGAGCAGGCCCGTGCGGCCGGTGCCAGCGCCATCCTGTTCGAGCCACCGGCACCGGCCGAGCTGCCGGCGCCGGCCGATGCGATCGCCGTGCCGGGCCTGCGGGCGCGCATGGGGGCGATGGCCGACCAGTTCCACGGCGCGCCGTCGCGGGCGATGGCGATGGTCGGCGTGACCGGTACCAACGGCAAGACCTCCACCGTGCAGCTGCTGGCCCAGGCCTGGCACCTGCTCGGAACGCCCAGTGGCAGTATCGGCACGTTGGGCGCCGGACTTTATGGTGCGGTCGAGCCGACCGGATTCACCACGCCGCTGGTACTGCAGATGCATGCGCTGCTGGCACAGCTGCGCGACGCCGGCGCGCGCGCGGTGGCGATGGAAGTCAGCTCGCACGCGCTGGACCAGGGCCGCGTGGATGCCGTGCACTACGACGTGGCGGTGTTCACCAACCTCACCCGCGACCATCTGGACTACCACGGTGACATGGCCAGCTACGGCGCGGCCAAGGCGCGGCTGTTCCATCGCCCGGGCCTGAAGGCGGCGGTGGTGAACCTGGACGACGCCTTCGGTCGCCAGCTGTTCGCTGGCCTGCCTGCCGGCGTGCAACCGATCGGCCTGAGCTCGCGCGGTGCCGCTGACGCCAGCGTGCGCGCCGAAGCGCTGCAGCTGGATGGGCGCGGTATTGCCTTCGAGCTGGTCATCGACGGCCAGCGTGCCGCGGTGCAGTCGCCGCTGCTGGGCCGCTTCAACGTGGACAACCTGCTGGCCGTGGCCGGCACCCTGCACGCGCAGGGCCAGCCGCTGCCGCGCATCGCCGAGGTGCTGTCGGCGCTGCAGCCGATCCGTGGCCGCATGAACCGCCTCGGCGGCGAAGACGGCCTGCCGACCGTGGTGGTCGACTACGCACATACCCCGGACGCGCTGGAGCAGGCGCTGGACAGCCTGCACGGCCATCTGCAGGGCACGCTGTTCTGCGTGTTCGGCTGCGGTGGCGAGCGCGATACCGGCAAGCGTCCGCAGATGGCGGCGATTGCCGAGCGCCTGGCCAACCAGGTCATCGTCACCGACGACAACCCGCGTGGCGAGGATGGCGACGTGATCGTGGCCGACATCCTGGCCGGCTTCCAGCACGCCGATGCCGTGACCGTGCAGCGCAACCGCGCGCGCGCGATCGGCCTGGCGGTGAAGCGAGCCGGTGCCGGCGACATCATCCTGATTGCCGGCAAGGGCCATGAGCCGTACCAGGAAGTGAATGGCGTGCGCCATGACTTCGACGACACCGAAGTGGCTGCGGCTGCACTGGCGGCCAAGGCCGGTGTTCTGCAGGCACAGGCCGGGGAGGGCGCCGCATGAAGCGCACCCTGCTTTCGCTGATCGCACACTGGGCCGGTGGCGAGATCCACGGCGACGACGTGGCCATCGATGCAGTCAGCAATGACACCCGCAACCTGGGCCCGGGCAGCCTGTATGTGGCGCTGCGCGGCGAGCGTTTCGACGGCCATGACTTCGCTGCCGACGCGCAGGCGCGCGGTGCCAGTGCGCTGCTGGTCGAGCGCCTGTTGCCGGTCGAACTGCCGCAGGTGCTGGTGGCCGACAGCGAGCTGGCACTGGCGAAGATCGCCACCGGCATGCAGCGTGACCGTGGCACCGAGGTGTTCGCGATCACCGGCAGCAATGGCAAGACCAGCGTGAAGAGCCTGCTGCTGTCGATCCTGCAGCAGGTGGCCCAGCACGCGCACAAGGTGGTCTACGCCAACCCGGGTAACCGCAACAACGAGATCGGCCTGCCGCTGGCGGTGATCGACGCGCCGGAAGATGCCGACTACGCCGTCTACGAGATGGGCGCTGGCAAGCCTGGCGATATCGCCTACCTGACCGACATCGCCCGCCCGCGCTATGCGCTGGTCAACAACATTGCCCCCGCCCACCTGGAGCGGATGGGCAGCCTGCTCGGCGTGGCGGTGACCAAGGGCGCGATCTATGCCGCGCTGCCGGCCGATGGCGTGGCGGTGATCAACGCCGACGATGCCTACGGCCGCTGGTTCGAACAGCACTTCGTCGGCACTCCGGCGCGTTGCCGCGTGCTGCGCTATGGCCTGGAACACTCGGCGGACGTGACCGCGCGCGACATCCGCGCCGGTGCGCAGGGCAGCCAGTTCACCCTGGTCGCACCGACCGGCGAAGCCCGCGTGGTGCTGGGCCTGCCGGGTCGCCACAACGTCAGCAATGCGCTGGCCGCCGCCAGCCTGGCGCTGGCCGCCGGTGTCGATCTGGCGCTGATTGCGGCCGGGCTGGCCGAGGCCCAGCCGGTACCGGGACGCCAGATCGCCCATCAGCTGCGCAACGGCGCGGTGCTGGTGGACGACAGCTACAACGCCAATCCCGGCTCGCTGGCTGCGGCCATCGATGCCCTGGCCACTGCCCCGGAAGAGGGCTGGCTGGTGCTGGGTGACATGCGCGAGCTGGGCCCGGATGCCGAAGCGCTGCATGCGCAGGCCGGCATCCGCGCACGCGCCGCCGGCCTCAAGCGCCTGTATGCGCTGGGCCCGCTCAGTGCCGCTGCCGCCACCGCCTTCGGCGACGGCGGCCGTCATTTCGCCACCCATGACGCGCTGTCGCAGGCGCTGAAGGACGAGCTGCACGCCGGCGTGCGCTGCCTGGTCAAGGGTTCCCGTGGCAGCGCCATGGACACGATTGTCAAAGCGCTGCTGGCGCAAGGAGAGGAATCCCCGCATGTTGTATGAACTGGCTCGATGGTTGCAGCAGTTGGAGAGCCTGTTCGGGCTGTTCAACTACCAGACGTTCCGCGCCATCCTTGCCGCGCTGACGGCCCTGTTCCTGTCGCTGTGGTTCGGCCCGGCGATGATCCGCAAGCTCGCCCAGTTCAAGGGCGGCCAGCCGATCCGCCAGGATGGTCCGCAGACCCATTTCTCCAAGGCCGGCACGCCGACCATGGGCGGTTCGCTGATCCTGCTCACCATCACCCTGTCGGTGCTGATGTGGGCGGACCTGCGCAACCGCTACGTGTGGCTGGTGCTGGCGGTGATGCTGTGCTTCGGCGCCATCGGCTGGTATGACGACTGGATCAAGATCGTCCGCCGTGACCCGAACGGCCTGAAGTCGCGCTGGAAGTACCTGCTGCAGTCGATCTTCGGCCTGGCCGCGGGCCTGTTCCTGTTCTACACGGCCGACGTGCCGGCAGCGCTGACCTTCTACATCCCGATGTTCAAGTCGGTCGCGCTGCCGCTGGCCGGCATCGGCTTCGTGGCCATCGCCTACTTCTGGATCGTCGGCTTCTCCAACGCGGTGAACCTGACCGACGGCCTGGACGGCCTGGCAATCATGCCGACCGTGCTGGTGGCCTGCGCGCTGGGCGTGTTCGCCTATGCCTCGGGCAACGTGGTGTTCGCCAACTACCTGCAGATCCCGCAGATCCCGGGCGCCGGCGAGCTGGTCATCATCTGCGCGGCCATCGCCGGAGCCGGCCTGGGCTTCCTGTGGTTCAACACCTATCCGGCCATGGTCTTCATGGGCGACATCGGCGCGCTGGCGCTGGGGGCGGTGCTGGGCACGATCGCGGTGATCACCCGCCAGGAACTGGTGCTGGTGATCATGGGCGGCGTGTTCGTCATCGAAACGCTGTCGGTGATGATCCAGGTCGCCTCGTTCAAGCTGACCGGCAAGCGCGTGTTCCGCATGGCGCCGATCCACCACCATTTCGAACTGAAGGGCTGGCCGGAGCCGCGCGTGATCGTGCGCTTCTGGATCATCTCCGTCGTGCTCGTGTTGATCGGCCTGGCCACGTTGAAGGTGCGCTGAGATGAACGACCTGTCCCGCCAGGCAACACGCCTTGAAGCCATCGAAGGCAGCTACGACAAGTGGCTGCTGGGCGCGATCATCGCGCTCACCGGCGTGGGCGTGGTGATGGTGGCGTCCAGCTCGATCGCCTTGATGAGCAGCCCGTTCTACTACCTCAACCGCCACCTGATCTTCCTGGCGGTGGGTATCGTGCTGGCGGTCGTTGCCGCCCGCACCGAGCTGAAATCCATCGAGCAGTACAACCAGATGCTGCTGCTGGGCTGCTTCGTGCTGCTGCTGGCGGTGTTTGCGCCGGGCCTGGGCAGCACGGTCAACGGCGCACGGCGCTGGATCAACCTGGGCATCTCCAAGTTCCAGACGGTCGAGGCGGTGAAGGTGCTGTACATCGTCTGGCTGTCCAGCTACCTGGTGCGCTTCCGCGACGAGGTCAATGCGACCTGGCCGGCGATGCTCAAGCCGCTGGGCGTGGCCGGTGCGCTGGTGGTGCTGCTGCTGCTGCAGCCGGACTTCGGTTCTTCGACCCTGCTGCTGGCGATCACCGCCGGCATGCTGGTGCTGGGCGGGGTGAACATGCCGCGCATGTCGATGCCGGTGGTCATCGGCCTGGTCGGCATGAGCGCGCTGGCGATCATCGAGCCGTACCGCATGCGCCGCATCACCTCGTTCCTGGACCCGTGGGCCGACCAGCAGGGCGACGGCTACCAGCTGTCCAACGCGCTGATGGCGGTGGGCCGTGGCGAGTGGACCGGCGTCGGCCTGGGCAATTCGGTGCAGAAGCTGTACTACCTGCCGGAAGCGCATACCGACTTCATCTTCTCGGTCACCGCCGAGGAATTCGGTTTCCTGGGTACCTGCGTGATCGTGGCGCTGTACGCGCTGCTGGTCGGCCGTACCTTCTGGCTGGGCATGCGCTGCGTGGAAATGAAGCGCCACTTCTCCGGCTACATCGCCTTCGGCATCGGCCTGTGGATCAGCATGCAGACCTTCGTTTCGATCGGCGTGAACCTGGGCATCCTGCCGACCAAGGGCCTGACTCTGCCGCTGATCTCCTCCGGCGGCTCGTCGGTGCTGATGACCTGCGTGGCGATGGGCCTGCTGCTGCGCGTGTCCTATGAGCTCAAGCGCGCCGAGCGTCGCCAGGCGGTGCGCATCGGCGGCGCCGAAGACGCCGCTGCCGAGCCGATGGACGGGCCCGCCGCGCCGGTGGCCGCCAGCGTGCCGATGAGCGCCGAGCCGGTGGCTGCCGCTGCGCCGAACGCTGCGCGTGGCACCAGCCGCCTGCAGTCGCGCATCGAACCGACCTTCGGGAGGCTGTCATGAGCGGTGCTTCCAACGCCCGCCCGGTGATGATCCTGGCCGGTGGCACCGGCGGTCACATCTTCCCCGGCCTGGCCGTGGCCCGTGTGCTGCGCGAGCGTGGCGTGCCGGTCACCTGGATGGGCGCCGAAGGCGCGATGGAAACCCGTCTGGTGCCGCAGCACGACATCGCCATCGACACGCTGGCGATCACCGGCCTGCGCGGCAAGGGCAAGCTGGCGCTGCTGGGCGCGCCCTGGCGGCTGATGCGCGCGCTGCGCGCGGCCGGCATGATCATCCGCAAGCGCCAGCCGCGTGCGGTAGTGGCCTTCGGTGGCTTCGCCTCCGGCCCGGGTGGCATGGCCACGCGCCTGCATGGCCTGCCGCTGATCGTGCATGAGCAGAACCGTGCACCGGGCCTGACCAACCGCATCCTGTCGCGCTATGCGCGCCGGCTGCTGACCGGCTTCCCGGGCACCTTCGTCCAGCGCGAGGAGTTCGTGGGCAACCCGGTGCGTGCGGAGATCGCCGCCATCGCTCCGCCGGAACAGCGCTTCGCCGACCGCAACGGCCCGCTGCGCGTGCTGGTGGTGGGTGGCAGCCAGGGTGCGCGCGCACTCAATGCCGGCGTGCCGCAAGCGATTGCCGCGCTGGGTGCCGGCGTGCCGGTGCAGGTGCGCCACCAGAGTGGCGAGAAGATGCATGCCGAGGCGGTCGAGGCGTATGCCAAGGCCGGCGTGCAGGCGGAAATCACCCCGTTCATCGCCGACATGGCCGAGGCCTTCGCCTGGGCCGATCTGGTCGTGTGCCGCTCCGGTGCGTCGACCCTGGCCGAGCTGTGCGCGGCCGGCGTCGGCAGCGTGCTGGTGCCATTCCCCGCTGCCGTCGACGATCACCAGACCCGCAATGCGGAGTACCTGGTCGAGCGCGGCGCGGCGGTGTTGCTGAAGCAGGACGGAACGCTGGCCGACGGCATTGCCGCACTGCTGCGCGATCTGTCCGAAAATCCCGCCCGCCGCATGCAGATGGCGCAAGCCGCGCGTGCCCTGGCCAAGGTCGATGCCGCCGAGCGCATCGCCGATATCATTCTCGAGGAAGCTGTATGAAGAAGGCATGCCACCGCGCCTGCCCTGCGCGAGGCCGCGCATGATCCGTCGCCTGCACGACACCAACGACCTGGTGCGCGCGTTCCCGCGCGTGCATTTCGTCGGCATCGGCGGCACCGGCATGAGCGGCATCGCCGAAGTGATGCTGACGCTGGGCTATGAAGTGTCCGGTTCGGACAACGCCGACAACGTGGCAACCCGCCGCCTGGCCAGCCTGGGAGCGCGCATCATGCGCGGCCACTCGGCAGCCAACGTGCTGGGCACCGACTGCGTGGTGGTCTCCAGTGCCATCCGCGAAGACAACCCGGAACTGATGGAAGCGCGCAGCCAGCGCATTCCGATCATGCCGCGCGCGGCGATGCTGGCCGAGCTGATGCGCTTCCGCCGCGGCATCGCCGTGGCCGGTACCCATGGCAAGACCACCACCACCAGCCTGACCGCGGCGGTGCTGAGCGAAGGTGGCCTGGACCCGACGTTCGTGATCGGTGGCCAGCTGCTGGCTGCCGGTGCCAACGCCAAGCTGGGCGGTGGGCAGTGGCTGGTGGCCGAGGCCGACGAAAGCGATGGCAGCTTCCTGCGCCTGAACCCGCTGATGTCGATCATCACGAACATTGACGCCGACCACCTGGAAAACTACGGCAACGACTTTGCCCGCGTGCAGGCGGCGTTCGCCGAATTCCTGCAGCGCCTGCCGTTCTACGGCCTGGCGGTGCTGTGCATCGACGATCCGGAAGTGGCCGCGCTGGCCGCCAGGACCCCGCGCCACGTGATGAGCTACGGCATGAGCCCGCAGGCCGACGTGCGCGCCGAGAACGTGGTGCAGGAAGGATCGCGCATGCGCTTCACCCTGCGCCTGCCGCAGGGCACCAGCCAGGAAGTGGTGCTGGCGCTGCCGGGCAGGCACAACGTACTCAACGCGCTGGCCGCCGCCGCGGTGGGCTGGCAGCTGGGCGTAGCACCGGACGCCATCGCGCGCGCGCTGGAAGGCTTCGCCGGTGTCGGTCGCCGCTTCAATGATCTGGGCGAAGTGACCACCGCCAGCGGTGCCAAGGTGCGCATCATCGACGACTACGGCCATCACCCGAGCGAGCTGGAGGCGGTATTCGCCGCCGCCCGCGGCGGCTGGGCTGACAAGCGCCTGGTGGTGGCCTTCCAGCCGCACCGCTACAGCCGCACCCGCGACCAGTTCGACAAGTTCGCCGCGGTGCTGTCCAGCGTCGACGCGCTGGTGCT
Source organism: Stenotrophomonas sp. DDT-1 (assembly GCF_001580555.1). Lineage (NCBI taxonomy): Bacteria > Pseudomonadati > Pseudomonadota > Gammaproteobacteria > Lysobacterales > Lysobacteraceae > Stenotrophomonas > Stenotrophomonas sp. DDT-1. The sequence goes on along the minus strand of NZ_LEKR01000005.1, from coordinate 79,695 downwards.
GAGCGAGGTCTATCCGGCCGGTGAGGAACCCATTGCCGGTGCCGACTCGCATGCGCTGGCCCGCGCCATCCGCGCGCGCGGCCGCAGCGAGCCGGTGGTGGTGGGCAAGGCCGCCGAGCTGGCCAGCGTGCTGCCGGACGTGCTGCAGGACGGTGACCTGCTGCTGATGATGGGGGCCGGCGACATCGGTGCCGTGGCCACCCATATCGCGGTGGAAGGCTTCCAGGCGGAGGGCCAGGCGTGAGCGCGCTGACGTTCCCGCCGCTGCGCGTGACCGACCCGGCCGTGTTCGGCCGCGTCGCCGTGCTGCTCGGCGGCAGTTCCAGCGAACGCGAGGTGTCGCTGGATTCGGGCCGCAACGTGCTCGAAGCCCTGCAGTCGCGCGGCGTCGATGCGTTCGCCGTCGATGGCATTCCGGCGCTGGCCAGCGCGCTCGCCGCCGGTGGCATCGACCGCGTGTTCAACATCCTGCATGGCCACAACGGTGGCGGTGAGGACGGCATCGTGCAGGGCCTGATGGACGCCTTCGGCGTGCCGTACACCGGCTCGGACGTGCTGGGTTCGGCGCTGAGCATGGACAAGATCCGCACCAAGCAGGTGTGGCTGTCGCTGGGCCTGCCGACCCCGCAGTACCGCAAGGTCGACGCGTCGAACGTGCATGCGCTGGCCGCCGAGCTGGGCCTGCCGGTGGTGGTGAAGCCGGCCAACGAAGGCTCCAGCGTGGGCATCAGCCGGGTCACCGACGAGGCCGGCCTGGACGAGGCCGTGGCCCTGGCCGCGCGCTACGACGGCCAGTTGCTGATGGAGCAGATGGTGGTGGGCGATGAGCTGACCGTGGCCATCCTTGGCGATGTTGCCCTGCCGTCGATCCGCATCGTGCCCAAGGGCCAGTGGTACGACTACAACGCCAAGTACATCGCCGAGGACACCCAGTACCTGTGCCCGGGCCTGGACGGTGGCGACGAAGACGAGATCCGCCGCATCGCGCTGGCCGCATTCCGCGCCGCTGGCTGCCGTGGCTGGGGCCGCGTGGACGTGATGCGTGACCGGGCCAGCGGCCGTTTCTTCCTGCTGGAAGTGAACACCGCGCCCGGCATGACCAGCCATTCGCTGGTGCCCAAGGCGGCCCGCCAGGCCGGCATCGGTTTCGAGGAACTGGTGTGGCGCGTGCTGGAACAGACCCTGGAGGCCGCGCACGCATGAACGCGCTGCTGCGCATCTTCGTCTGGCTGTTGGCACTGTCGGTGGTTGCACTGCCGGTGGTGGCCGTGGTCAATGGCTGGGTCGGCGCCGAGCGCTGGCCGCTGGCGAAGCTGCGCGTGCATGGCGAGTTCAAGCGGGTGCCCGCCGAACAGCTGCAGCAGGTGTTGCTGCCGTACGCGCGCGCCGGCTTCTTTGCGGTCAAGCTGCAGGATGCGCAGGACGCGCTGGAAAAGCTGCCGTGGGTGGAAAGCGCGCAGGTACGCAAGCAGTGGCCGGATGTGCTGGAAGTGACCCTGGTCGAGCACAAGCCGTTCGCACGCTGGGGCAACGACCGCCTGGTCTCCGAGCAGGGCAAGCTGTTCCCCACGCCGAAGAAACTGTCAGACCTGGAACTGCCGGAGCTGGATGGCCCGGACAGCCAGACCCAGGAAGTGATGAAGCTGTACAGCGACTCGCGTGCCTTGTTCGCACCGGCCGGCGTCGACGTGCGCCGGGTGACGATGGATGCGCGCGGCAGCTGGTCGCTGGTGCTGAGCAACGGCACCGAAGTGGTGGTCGGCCGTGACGACGCGCGCTCGCGCATGCAGCGCTTCGTCAAGGTGCTGCCGCAGCTCAACCGACAGGACGCGCCGATCGAGCGCGCCGACCTCCGTTACACCAATGGTTTCACGCTGAGCTGGGGTACCCCGGCCACGCCGGCGAAAACGCCGGCGACCCCGGCCAGAAGCACGCAGGAAAGGACATGAATCGCAAGGGTGACAAATCGCTGATCGTTGGCCTGGACATCGGCACCTCCAAGGTGGTGGCGCTGGTGGGCGAGTATTCGCCGGGCAACCCGATCGAAGTGATCGGCATCGGCTCGCACGAATCGCGCGGGTTGAAACGTGGCGTGGTGGTGGACATCGAATCGACCGTGCAGTCGATCCAGCGTGCGGTGGAAGAAGCCGAGCTGATGGCCGGCTGCGAGATCCGTTCGGTGTACGCCTCGATCTCCGGCAACCACGTGCAGTGCAAGAACTCGCCGGGCATCGTGCCGATCCGCGACGGTGAAGTGACCTGGGGCGACCTGGATCGCGTGCTCGACGCGGCCAAGGCGGTGGCGATCCCGGCCGACCAGAAGATCCTGCACGCGATTCCGCGCGAGTACGTGCTGGACGATTCGCAGGAAGGCATCCGCAACCCGGTCGGCATGACCGGCGTGCGCCTGGAAGTGCACGCGCACCTGGTGGTGTGCGCGCAGTCGGCGGCGGCCAACATCAGCAAGTGCGTGCAGCGCTGCGGCCTGCAGGTGGACGACCTGGTGCTGTCCTCGCTGGCCTCCAGCGTGGCGGTGCTGACCGCCGACGAGCGCGAGCTGGGCGTGGTGCTGGTCGACATGGGCGCCGGTACCACCGACATCGCGGTGTTCGTGCAGGGCGCGATCTGCCACACCGCCTCGCTGCCGATCGCCGGCGACCACGTGACCAACGATATCGCGCACATGCTGCGCACGCCGACCCCGGAAGCCGAGCAGATCAAGGTGCGCTATGCCTGCGCCCTGGCCCAGCTGGCCACGGCCGAGGAGAGCATCCAGGTGCCGTCGGTCGGCGACCGCCCGCCGCGCCGCATGCCGCGCCATTCGCTGGCGCAGGCCGTGCAGGGTCGCTACGAGGAGATCTTCGAGATGGTGCAGGCCGAACTGCGCCGCTCCGGCTTCGAGGAACTGGTGCGCGCCGGCATGGTGCTGACCGGGGGCGCATCGAAGATGGAAGGCGTGGTCGAACTGGCCGAGGAAATGCTGCAGATGCCGGTGCGCGTGGGCATCCCGCAGCACGTCACCGGCCTGGGCGAAGTGGTCGGCAACCCGGTGCACGCCACCGGCGTGGGCCTGCTGCTGATGGGCAGCCAGATCGAGCACCCGCGGCGGCCGTCGCTGCCGACCGGGCGCGCTGGAAGCATGTTCAAGAAGCTCAAGACCTGGTTCCGCGGCGAGTTCTGACGCGGAACCCGTAACTCCGGGCCCGGCCCGGCGCAACACCCGCAGTACCCGCATCACAACGCAACAACGCACTACACAACCCACACAGCCGCAACGGCAACATGACACGCGAAGGCAGGAGGCCCGACCGTCCATGCCACCGACAAGCGGATACAACGAGGACACGGACATGGCGCATTTTGAACTGATCGAAAAGATGGCACCCAATGCGGTGATCAAGGTGGTTGGCGTGGGCGGCGGCGGCGGCAATGCCGTGGCGCACATGGTCAACTCGGCGGTGGACGGCGTGGAGTTCATCACCGCCAACACCGACTCGCAGGCCATCAAGAATTGTGGTGCCAAGCTGCAGCTGCAGCTGGGTACCAACGTGACCAAGGGCCTGGGCGCAGGCGCGAACCCGGAAGTCGGCCGCCAGGCCGCGCTGGAAGACCGTGAGCGCATCATGGACGCGCTGCAGGGCGCGGACATGGTGTTCATCACCGCCGGCATGGGCGGCGGCACCGGCACCGGCGCTGCGCCGGTGGTGGCGCAGCTGGCCAAGGAAATGGGCATCCTGACCGTGGCCGTGGTCACCAAGCCGTTCCCGTTCGAAGGCCGTCGCCGCATGCAGGTGGCGCTGAAGGGCATCGAGGAACTGAGCCAGCACTGCGACTCGCTGATCACGATCCCGAACGAGAAGCTGATCACCGTGCTGGGTCGCAACGCGACCATGATCCAGGCCTTCCGCGCCGCCAACGACGTGCTGCAGGGCGCCGTGCAGGGCATCGCCGACCTGATCGTGCGTCCGGGCCTGATCAACGTCGACTTCGCCGACGTGCGCACCGTCATGTCCGAAATGGGCCTGGCGATGATGGGTACCGGCACCGCACGGGGCGATGACCGCGCCCAGGCCGCTGCCGAATCGGCGATCCAGAACCCGCTGCTGGACGATGTGAACCTGGCCGGTGCCAACGGTATCCTGGTCAACATCACCGCCGGCGCGGACTTCACCATGGCCGAGTTCGACGAGATCGGCCGTACCATCGACGGCTTCGCTTCGGAAGACGCCACCGTCGTGGTCGGCACCGTGCTGGACCCGGACATGCAGGACGAAGTGCGCGTGACCGTGGTGGCCACCGGCCTCAACCGCGTCTCGGCCAGCAAGACCCAGCGTCCGGGCGAGCGTGCACCGATCAAGCTGGTCCGCAACGCCACCACCGGCCAGCCGGAGTTCGGCGAGTTCGACAACGGCGGCGACGCCGTGTCCAAGGCCGTGGGCGGCATGGGCCTGGGCCTGCGTCGCGCCAGCAGCGATACCGCGGCGGCTTCCGCCCCGTCGGCCCCGGCGGCTTCGGCCCCGGCAGCGGCGGAACTGCCGAACGACTACCTGGACATCCCGGCCTTCCTGCGCCGCCAGGCGGACTAAGCGGGGCGGCCCGGGGTTGTCCTCCCCGGGTTGCGCCACCATGTCCTGAAAATGCGGGCGTCGGGCCAGGATGGGCCCGGCCGCCCTGCTTCACGCGCTTTCCCAGCGGCGTGCCGGTGTGTCCTGCCGGTGGCTGTCACTGGCGTTTCAGCCAGGGTAGGGGAGTGCGCGTGTTAATCTAATGTGTCACTTCCGGTCCATCCCCATGATCCAGCAACGCACCCTCAAGAACACGATCCGCGCCACCGGCGTTGGCCTGCACAGCGGTGACAAGGTCTACATGACCCTGCGCCCGGCACCGGTCAACCATGGCATCGTGTTCCGCCGCGTGGACCTGGACCCGGTGGTGGAAGTGCCGGCCAAGGCCGAACTGGTCACCGAAGTGACCCTGTGCACCGGCCTGACCTGCAACGACGCCAAGATCCAGACCGTCGAACACCTGATGTCGGCGCTGGCCGGCCTGGGTGTGGACAACATCATCGTCGAACTGTCCTCGGCCGAGCTGCCGATCATGGACGGTTCGTCCGGTCCGTTCGTGTTCCTGCTGCAGTCGGCCGGCATCGTGGAACAGGATGCGCCCAAGCGCTTCATCCGCGTGCTGAAGACCGTGGAAGTGACCGAGGGCGACAAGGTGGCCCGCTTCACCCCGTACGAGGGTTACAAGCTGGGCTTCACCATCCAGTTCGACCACCCGATGATTCCGGCCAAGCAGTCGCGCCAGGAAATCGAGTTCTCGACGCTGGCCTACACCAAGGAAATCTCCCGCGCGCGCACCTTTGGTTTCATGCGTGACCTGGAGTACATGCGCGAGCGCAACCTGGGCCTGGGCGGTTCGATGGACAACGCCATCGTGCTGGACGAGTTCCGCGTGCTCAACGAAGATGGCCTGCGCTACGCCGACGAATTCGTGCGCCACAAGATTCTTGACGCCATCGGCGACCTCTATCTGGCCGGTGGCCAGGTGCTCGGCGCCTACGAGGGCTTCAAGTCCGGCCACGCGCTCAACAACAAGCTGGTGCGTGCCCTGATGGCCGACGCCAGCGCCTGGGAATGGGTCAGCTTCGACTCGCCGGCCACACCGGATCCGGTGGAATACGCCACCCCGGCGTATGCCTGATTCCATAGGCTGTTGAATTTAAAGATAAAAACGCCGCCTTCCTGGGCGGCGTTCTTGTTTCCGCCGTCGCCGACGCATTCAGCGTGCTTGAAAGACGTCAAGGCTGGTTCAAGGTCACGGTTTTGTGAACCTGTTGGATCAGAAGCCTGAATTTAACGCAGTTTTAACAACAATCTAACGACAGGCCCCCGGATGGCCGCTAGGATGCGACCCGGCCCCCGAAATGTTTCACGCCGTGGTGACACGCGCGACGGGGAGCGGAGCCGGATGCTCCGTTGCCATCAGGACCGTTTCTTCGGCTTCGAAGGAACGTCCTGCAGGCAAGCCAAGGCGTCGCGTAGCCCTTTGTGCGTGGCGGCTGAAACTGCGTGGGGTCCATTCCGGTTGTCGAGCGCTGGGGAGCGCGTGGGAGTGGGAGACGCAGTCTTGATGGTCACCCTGGTGGCCTTCAGCCCGATGGAACGGGCCGCGTCGAGCAGCTGGGCTTCGGCAAGCCGCAACTTGGCATGCCAGACCGGGGACTCGACGAGAAAAACGAGGTGTTCCCCGTCCACATTGGCCAGCCGGCAACGGCTGCGCAGAGGTGGCGGCAACTGGGGGCGCAACTGACGGTCCAGCGCGTCGAGCCACAAGGCACGCCGCAGCGGGTTGCCGCTTTTGTCCGCCATTACCGCATCCAGCGCCGGTTTCGGTGCCGACGCGGGGCGAACGCTGGATTTCGGCTCAGACATGAAAACTCACTGATGGCATTCAAAAAGATCGTAATCAAAACGCGTGAAGGACAGGCCAAGTCGTCGCCGATCGCGCGTTTGCGGTTCTATTTCGAGGACCGCCCCCGCGCCCTGCTGGGCAGCGTGCTCGGGGTAGGCTGCATTATCGGCCTTGCTGGCGGCATTGGCGCCAGCGCGCTGAATGATTCCCGGCTGCAGGCCAAGGTCGAGCGCCAGGATGCGGAACTGGCCAAGGTCAAGCGCGATGCGCAGACCCAGGTCAATGCACTGGCGGCCCGCCTCGGCGAGCTGCAGGCCCAGGCGACCCGCCTCAACGCCCTCGGCGAACGGCTGACCCAGATGGGCAAGCTGGAGGACGGCGAGTTCGACTTCAACGAGACCCCGGGCCTCGGTGACGGTGACGCAGGCGGCCCGACCAGCGACATCCCGGTCAAGGACGTCAACGCCGACTTACAGGTGCTGGAGCAGCGCTTCGCTGCTTCAGGCCGCCAGCTGTCGGTGATGGAATCGCTGATGTTCGACCACCAGCTGCAGCAGAACGCGGTGCCGTCGCGCATGCCGATCCGCAACAGCTATGTGACGTCCGGCTTCGGCACCCGTGCCGACCCGTTCGGCCGCGGCGCCGCCACCCACAAGGGCATGGACTTCCACGCAAAGGTCGGTGACCCGGTGATGGCCGTGGCCGAGGGCGTGGTCAGCTTCGCCGGCGTGAAGGGCGGCTACGGCAATGTCGTCGATGTCGACCATGGCAATGGCTATGTCACCCGCTACGCGCACAATTCGCGCCTGGTGGTGAAGGCCGGCGACCTGGTCCGTGCCGGCCAGGAAGTGGCCAAGGCCGGTTCCACCGGCCGTTCGACCGGTGCCCACGTGCACTTCGAAGTGTGGGAAAACGGCAACGTGGTCAACCCGCGCAAGTTCCTCGGCGACGGCGGCAACACGCCGGTCGGCCGCGTCAGCCGCGGCTGATGCCCGGGTCGGATCCCTTCCGCGCCGCGGGAGGGCTCTGGCCCCGTATCCGTGTTTCTTTGCCGAATCCGGGGCGATTGCGACCGGATTGGCGCTTGAAACCTCAGCCGGCCGTCCCAAGCTACAATGGGTGTTGCCATCGACAGGGCGCCAGGCGCCCTGTTTCGTTTGCGGCGGACGGATCCCAAGGGGGAGGCCGGGCGTCGTGTCCATCCAACCCGGTTCCTTCAATGATCAACAGCCTGCTTACCCGCGTATTTGGCAGTCGTAACGAACGACAGCTGCGCCAGCTCAACCGCATCGTCGCCAAGATCAATGCGCTGGAGCCGGAGATCGAGAAGCTGTCCGACGAGCAGCTTCAGGCCAAGACGCCGGAGTTCAAGCAGCGCATCGCTGGCGGTGAAGCCCTGGACAAGGTGCTGCCGGAAGCGTTCGCGGTGTGCCGCGAAGCCGGCCGCCGCGTGCTGGGCATGCGCCATTACGATGTGCAGCTGATCGGCGGCATGGTGCTTCACCTGGGCAAGATCGCAGAAATGCGCACCGGTGAAGGCAAGACCCTGGTGGCGACCCTGCCGGTGTACCTCAACGCGCTGGAAGGCAAGGGCGTGCACGTGGTCACCGTGAACGACTACCTGGCCCGCCGCGACGCCGCGCAGATGGGCAAGCTGTACAACTGGCTGGGCCTGAGCGTGGGCGTGGTGTACCCGGGCATGCCGCACAGCGACAAGCGCGAAGCATACGCTGCGGACATCACCTACGGCACCAACAACGAATTCGGCTTCGACTACCTGCGCGACAACATGGCGCTGTCCAAGGCCGACCGCTACCAGCGCGGCCTGCACTACGCCATCGTCGACGAAGTCGACTCCATCCTGATCGACGAAGCGCGCACCCCGCTGATCATCTCCGGTCCGGCCGATGATTCCCCGGAGCTGTACATCCGCGTCAACCGTGTCGTGCCGCACCTGGTCAAGCAGGAAGCGGAAGACGGCGAAGGCGATTTCTGGGTCGACGAGAAGGGCAAGCAGGTGCACCTGTCCGAAGCGGGCATGGAGCACGCCGAGCAGCTGCTGGTCGAGGCCGGCATCCTCGATGGCGAAACCGAAGGCCTGTACGCGGCGCAGAACCTGACCGTGGTGCACCACCTCAACGCCGCCCTGCGCGCGCACGCGATCTACCAGCGCGACGTTGACTACATCGTGCGCGACGGCGAAGTGGTCATCGTCGACGAGTTCACCGGCCGTACCCTGGCCGGCCGCCGCTGGTCCGATGGCCTGCACCAGGCGGTGGAAGCGAAGGAAGGCGTGCCGGTGCAGCGCGAGAACCAGACGCTGGCGAGCATCACCTTCCAGAACCTGTTCCGCATGTACAAGAAGCTGTCCGGCATGACCGGTACGGCCGATACCGAAGCGTTCGAGTTCCAGAGCATCTATGGCCTGGAAGTGGTGGTGATCCCGACCAACCGCCCGACCATCCGCAAGGACAGCCCGGACCAGGTGTTCCTCAACCGCAAGGGCAAGTTCAATGCGGTGCTGGCCGACATCGAAGAGTGCGCCAAGCGCGGCCAGCCGGTGCTGGTGGGTACCACCTCGATCGAAACCTCGGAAATGCTGTCCGAGCACCTGAGCAAGGCCGGCGTGAAGCACGAAGTGCTCAACGCCAAGCAGCATGACCGCGAAGCCACCATCGTCGCCAACGCCGGCCGTCCGGGCGCGGTGACCATCGCCACCAACATGGCCGGCCGTGGTACCGACATCGTGCTGGGCGGCTCGCTGGAAGCCGAGATCCACGCTCTGGGCGAGGACGCAACCGACGAGCAGAAGGCGGCGGTCAAGGCCGAATGGCAGAAGCGCCACGATGCAGTGAAGGCCGCTGGCGGCCTGCATATCGTCGGCACCGAGCGCCACGAGTCGCGTCGTATCGACAACCAGCTGCGCGGCCGTTCGGGCCGCCAGGGTGACCCGGGTTCGTCCCGTTTCTACCTGTCGCTGGAAGACAACCTGATGCGCATCTTCGCCTCCGACTGGGTGCAGAAGGCCATGCGCATGATGGGCATGAAGGAAGACGACGTCATCGAGGACCGCCTGGTCAGCCGCCAGATCGAAAAGGCGCAGCGCAAGGTCGAGGCCCACAACTTCGACATCCGCAAGAACCTGCTGGACTTCGACGACGTCAACAACGATCAGCGCAAGGTGATCTACGCCCAGCGCGACGAGCTGCTGGACGCCGAATCGGTGAAGGACAACGTCGACGGCATCCGTGACGACGTGATCTTCGACATCGTTGCGCGCTTCGTGCCGCCGAACTCGATCGACGAGCAGTGGGACCTGCGTGGCCTGGAAGCGACCCTCGAGTCGGACTTCGGCCTGCAGATGTCGCTGACCGACCTGGTCAAGGAACACGAGGAGCTGGACGCCGAGGCCATCGCCAGCAAGGTCCAGGAGCGCGTCAACCAGCACTTCGCCGAGAAGGAAGCCAGCCTGGGCGAAGAGACCATGCGCGCGCTGGAGAAGCACGTGATGCTGACCGTGCTGGACCAGAGCTGGAAGGAGCACCTGGCGCGCATGGATTACCTGCGCCAGGGCATCTACCTGCGTGGTTACGCGCAGAAGCAGCCCAAGCAGGAATACAAGAAGGAAGCCTTCGAGCTGTTCTCGGACATGCTGGAGAACGTCAAGCGCGAAGTGGTGACCCTGCTGGCCCGCGTGCGTATCCGCAGCGACGAGGAAGTGCAGGCCCTGGAGGCCGCCGAGCGCCAGCAGGCGCAGGCTCGCCTGAGCCAGTCGCAGTTCCAGCACCAGGATGCGGGCGGCTACAGTGCCGACGAGGAAGCCGCGCAGGTGCAGGCTGCCCAGCAGGGGGTGGCCACGCTGCAGCGCGACGAGCCGAAGATCGGCCGCAATGATCCGTGCCCGTGCGGCAGTGGCAAGAAGTACAAGCACTGCCACGGCCAGCTGAGCTGATCCCGAAGAGCCCCGCGAAAGCGGGGCTTTTCGTTTGTTGCGGGGGAGCTGCACCGGATCCGTGATTGCGCCGGCCGCCCTGTTCTGGGCATGCTTCCTCCATGCCTTCCCCCACCCGATCGATCCACGTCGTGGCCGCCGTCATCACCGACGCCCGTGGCCGCGTGCTGCTCAACCGCCGTACCGAGAACCGCGACATGGCCGGCCTGTGGGAGTTCCCCGGCGGCAAGCGCGAATCCGGCGAGACCTCCGAACAGGCGCTGGTGCGCGAGCTGCGCGAGGAACTGGGCATCGAGGCCGATGTCGGCGAGTGGCTGATGGACGTGCCGCAGCGCTATCCGGACAAGTATCTGACCCTGGAGGTGCGCCATGTGCGCAGCTGGAAGGGCACCCCGCGTGGCCGCGAAGGCCAGGCGATCACCTGGGTGGCGCAGGACAAGCTGGGCCGCTATTCGATGCCGCCGGCCGACCTGCCGGTGGTAGCCGCACTGCGCCAACCGGACCGCTACCTGATCACGCCGGCGCCGGCTGACGATGCCAGCGGCGTGCAGCACTGGCATGACTGCCTGCAGCGCGCGGTCGCGGCGGGCCAGCAGCGCATCCAGCTGCGCCTGCCACCGGAACACCCGCAACGGCAGGCGATGATCGAACAGGCCGTGCGCGCGCATCGTCGCGGCGTGCAGTGGCTGCTCAACCGCGATGTGGCGCTGGCACGTGCACTGGGCGTGGGCGTGCATCTGGGCAGCGAACAGCTGCTGGAGCTGTCGCAGCGTCCGCTGCCCGAAGGCCAGCTGGTGGCCGCGTCCTGCCATGACCTGCAGCAGCTGCAGGCCGCACAGCAGTTGGGCTGCGACTTCGCGGTGCTCGGCCCGGTGCAGGCCACGGCCAGCCATCCCGATGCGGTGCCGCTGGGCTGGGAGGCCTTCGCCGCGCTGCGCGCGCAGGTGTCGCTGCCGATCTACGCGTTGGGTGGGATGGCCGCCGGCCATATCGCCGAAGCCCGTCGCCATGGTGGGCAGGGTATCGCTGCGATTCGTGGGCTGTGGCCGGCGTGAGCCGGCATGCGGGGTCCGATCCCTGCGCAGCAGGGCTCTGACCCCCATCGCGGCAATCCGGGGCCGGAGCCCTTTCCGCTGGAAAGGGCTCTGACCCTCCCGATCACAACGTGATCCAGAAACACCCGTACTGCCGCCGTAACCCCAGCACCGTCGAAGCGCGCGACACGCTGCCGGGCAAGGTCTGTTCCAGGCGCAGGCCGATCGGATGCCGCGCCACAGAGGCCACAGAGTCGGATCCCTGCGCAGCAGGGCTCTGGCCCTCATCCTGCGATTGCGGCAGCGCCTGCGAGGGATACACCGGTACCACGTCTACCAGTGGCCGCCGCGCCAGCGATTCCAGTTGACCGAGGATGCGCTGCGCACCGGCATCGGAGACTGCGCCCCACAGGTATAGCGACGACAACCGGTTCACATCGTTGCTGAGGATGCCGACGCGCAGTGCGTCCACCAGCTCGCTCAGGCGACGTGGGCAGCGCGCCCCCAGGGTGTCGCGCGACAGGGTGCTGCCGGTGGGCGCGGGCGGTGGCAATCGCGATCGGGCGCCGACACTGTCGCAGGGCCGGTCGGTATACACGCTCTGGCCCTGCGCATCGGTGCAGCGGTTCAAGCGTGGGGACTGCGCATGGACCACGCTCGACGCCGAGCACAATGACAGCAGCAACAGCAGGAAAGAAAGCCGGTTCATCGACGCAGGGTAGCGCCGATCGTGGTGGCATGGCGTGCTTTCAGCCGTGCAGCAGCTTCAGCACCGACGTGGTCGGCTTGGCCAGGTTCAGGGTGTAGAAGTGCAGGCCCGGCGCGCCGCCCTCGACCAGGCGCTGGCACAGCCTGGCGACGACTTCGGTACCGAACGCCCGCACCGATTCGGCGTCATCGCCATAGGCCTGCATCTTGCGGCTGATCCAGCGCGGGATTTCCGCACCGCACTGCTCGGAGAAACGGCGCAGTTGGCTGAAGTTGGCGATCGGCATGATGCCTGGCGTGATCGGTACCTGCACGCCGAGCCGGCGCACGGCATCGACGAAGTGGAAGTACGCATCCGGGTTGTAGAAATACTGGGTGATCGCCGCGTCGGCGCCGGCATCGATCTTGGCCTTGAAGTGCTTGAGGTCGGCCAGTGCATCGGAGGCCTGTGGATGGGTCTCAGGGTAGGCGCCCACTTCGATGCGGAACGCATCGCCGTGTTCGGCGCGGATGAACTCGATCAGCTCGGCGGCGTAGCGCATGTCGCCGGGAAACCCCATGCCGGAGGGCAGGTCGCCGCGCAGCGCGACCAGGCGATGGCAGCCGATGGCGCGGTACAGCTTGAGCAGTTCGCGGATCTCCTGGCGGGTGCCGCCGACGCAGGACAGATGCGGCGCCGCCTCGAAGCCATGGTGCTGGTTGAGATGGCGCACGGTCTCGGAGGTATAGCTCAGGGTCGAGCCACCAGCGCCGAAGGTACAGGACACGTACTCGGGGCCGTAGTCCTTCAGCTTGGCTGCGGCACGATCCAGCTGGCTGCGCTGTTCGTCGGTCTTGGGCGGATAGAACTCGAAGCTGATGGCGGTCATGGTACGGGCGGCAGCGGCGGGTGCGGATCAGTATATCGCTCAATCAAGATGGATGTTGTCAATTCGTACGGGTGTGCACCGTCCGTCGCCTGCGACCGTTCGCCCCGGCGATCGGCCGCTGCTCCGAAATCGCAACCCGGGTGCCGTGGTCGGCGCCACGCTGTTCCCATCCCGGCAACACCCACCCGACGAAGGAGCAAATGATGAAGATATTCCTGGCACTCTGGTATGCAATGAAGGCCTTGGCCCGGCTGGCGATGATCGGCATGGCGATGGCCGTGCTCGGTTCCGGCTCGGCGCACGCCGCCAGCGCCCCGGCGGCGGGTAAGGTGCAGGTCGAGGTGGTCGGCAAAGGTCGCCCGCTGCTGATGATCCCCGGCCTGAACAGCAGCGCCGGGGTCTGGCGCGAGACCTGCCTGGCCCTGAAAGCTGTGCAGTGTCATCTGGTGCAGCTGCCGGGCTTTGCCGGTGCGCTTGCGGCCGATCCGCGCCCGGCCGTGTTCCTGCCGGCGATGCGCGGGCAGCTGCTGGCCTACCTGCATGACCAGCACCTGGGGCCGGTGGTGGTGGTTGGCCACAGCCTCGGTGGACTGCTGGGCCTGCAGATGGCGCAGACCGAGCCGAAGGCGGTCAGCGCGCTGGTGGTGGTTGACGCACTGCCGTTCCTGCCGGCCGCGCGTGACCCGAAGGCTACCGCTGACAGCGTGCGGCCGATGGCCGACCAGCTGCGCAAGGGCATGCTGGCCGCCGACGCTGCGCAATGGCAGGCGCAGCTGAAGGCCGGCCTGCCGGGGATGACCCGCGATCCGCAGCGGCAGGCCGAGCTGGGCCGCTGGGGCGAAGCCAGCGACCGCCAGACCACGGCCGATGCCATGCATGCGGTGATGACCACCGACCTGCGTGACAGCATCGCCTCGATCACCGCACCGACGCTGGTGCTGGGCAGCTGGGCCGGCTACCAGCCGATGGGCGGCACCGAGGACAGCACGCGCGCGGTGTTCCAGGCGCAGTACGCGAAACTGCAGGGTGTGCAGATCGCGATGAGCGCGCAGGGTTTCCACTTCCTGATGTGGGATGATCCGCGCTGGTTGCAGGAACAGGTGCAGCGTTTCCTCGCCGCGCATCCCTGACCGTTGTCCGCCCTCCTGCCATCGCCGAGAGCCCGCATGGACGCCACCACGTCATCCCGCCGCTTCTGGACGCTCAACGCACTGGCATGGGCTGGCTATGCGATGTACGGGCTGTGGGCCGGCATGCGGATCGGCGGCGGTGCGGTGTTCAGTGGCATCGTGTTGATCACCGTCAGCGTCGCGCTCTCACTCTGGTTGTGCAGCGGCGCACTGCGTTCGATTGCACTGCGCCAGCGCTGGTGGGATACGAGCCTGGCCAGCCTGGTGCTGAAGCTGGCCGCCGGTGTGGCGCTCGGGGCCAGCGTCGCTCAGGCGGTAACGGCGGCGCTGCTGCTGCCAGCACTGGCGCTGGGCTGGGTGCAGCTGCCTGGCGGCCATGCGGATTACCAGTGGTCTTCGCTGCTGGTGTACTGGATGAACACCGCGTTGTTCCTGCTGATGTGGACCGGCTTGTGGGCGGGCCTGCACGGCCTGCGGCGGGCACGCCACAGTGAGCTGGCCCGCCTGCGCGCCGAGGCCGAACGCAGCGCCCTGGAGCGCGATGCGCTGCGTGCGCGGCTCAACCCGCACTTCATGTTCAATGCGCTGAACAACCTGCGTGCGCTGATCCTGGAAGACCCGGAACGGGCCCGCGACATGGTCACCCGCTTGTCGCGCACGCTGCGCCAGGCGCTGGCGCACAACCGCAGCGAGCAGGTCACGCTGGCCGAGGAGCTGGCGGTGGTCGACGACTACCTGGCCATCGAGGCGGTCCATTTTGAACAGCGCCTGCAGGTGCGGCAGCAGATCGATGCCGATGCCATGCAGGCGCAGCTGCCGGCGATGGCGTTGCAGCTGCTGGTGGAGAACGCGATCAAGCACGGTATCGCCAGTCGCCCGGGCGGCGGCGAGGTGCAGATCCATGCCACGCTGGACAGTGACGTGCTGCGCCTGCAGGTGGACAATCCGTTGGCCAGCGTCAGCGAGCCCACCCACGGGCATGGCGTCGGCCTGGCCTACCTGCGTGCGCAGCTCGGTACGCAAGGTCGTTTCACCCTGCAGCCGGTCGGCGACCGCATGCAGGCCCTGCTGGAGATTCCGCAATGAGTGGCGTGCTGCGTGTGTTGATCGTTGATGACGCACGGCTGGCGCGCCAGGAGCTGCGCACGCTGTTGTCGGCGCTGCCGTGGGTGCAGTGCGTGGGCGAGGCCGACGATGTGCCGGCCGCGCGCGAGGCGATCGCCACGCTGGCCCCGGACCTGGTGCTGCTGGATGTGCAGATGCCCTCCGGCAGCGGTTTCGACGTGCTGGACAGCCTGGAGGTGGTGCCGGCCGTGGTCTTCGTTACTGCCTACGACACCTACGCGGTGCGCGCGTTCCAGGCCAATGCGCTGGACTACCTGGTGAAGCCGGTGGAAGCGCCGCGGTTGCTGGAGGCGTTGCAGCGGGCGCGCCAGCGCGAAGTGGTGGCGGCCGAAACGCCGGAGTCGCGCGGCACGCTGGGCGCGCAGGACCAGGTGTTCGTGCGCGAGGGCGAACGCTGCTGGTTCGTAGCGGTGTCCGAGATCCGCCGGCTGGTGGTGGATGGCAACTACACCCGGCTGTGGTTCCGCGACCAGAACGCCCTGCTGACCCGCAGCCTGAGCGCGCTGGAGGCACGCCTGCCACAGGATCTGTTCTTCCGTGCCAACCGCAACACGCTGGTCAACCTGCGCCGCATCCGCGGCGTGACGCCCAGCATCGCTGATGGTTATGACCTGGCGCTGGATGACGGCAGCGAGGTGGAGGTGTCGCGCCGGCAGGCGCGTGAACTGCGCGAGCGGATGGCGTTGTAGCTGCCGCTACAGCTCGGCACTGACGGGGCTGGTGAGGAAGCCCCACAACAACCGCGCCATCACGGCGGGCGAACGTGCCTGCTTGCGCGCATAGGCCAGCAGCGCATCCAGCCGCGGGCGGTCGTAGAGATGGCCGGCAAGCAGCACCGCGTGCACGCGGCGGGTACTGGCGGTTTCGTGCAGCGGATTGCCATCGAGCAGCACCAGATCGGCCACCTTGCCGACCTCGACGCTGCCATGCAATGCCTGCAGGTCCAGATGGCGCGCGGCCTGCAGCGTGGCTGCGCGCAGCACGTCGGCCTGGCTCAAGCCGGCCTGCCGCAGCCACTGCAGTTCATCGTGGTAGCGGAAGCCGCCCAGCCCGGTATCGGTGCCGACCAGCACGGTGACGCCCGCACGATGCGCGGTGCCGGTCAGCGCCAGCCCGTGCTCGAAGTAGGCCTTCAGTGCGTCTTCGCCGC
Organism: Stenotrophomonas sp. DDT-1; assembly: GCF_001580555.1. Lineage (NCBI taxonomy): Bacteria > Pseudomonadati > Pseudomonadota > Gammaproteobacteria > Lysobacterales > Lysobacteraceae > Stenotrophomonas > Stenotrophomonas sp. DDT-1. The sequence goes on along the minus strand of NZ_LEKR01000005.1, from coordinate 63,313 downwards.
GCAGGCCGGGGTAGCGCGCCACGGTGGCCTGCAGGTCATCACGCCATGCCCAGCGCGAGAGCGGATCCAGATAGGCCAGGCGCGGGTCGTCGACGAACGCCGGATCGCGCGCGCGTGCATCCTCTTCGCGGGTGACATGGGTTGGTACGAACGCGGCACCGCTGGCCTGCATCACACCGAACGCCTCGTTGCAGAACGCGGGCTGGTAGCCGCCGACCATGCGTTCGGCCAGCGCGGTTGGATCCTCGCTGTCGAGCGTGCCACCGCGCCACGCCGCCGCGTTGTCGAAGCAATGGCGCACGAACAGATGGCCGTGCTCGAAGCTGCGCTGGCCCGCGTGCAATGCGGCTTCCAGCGGGACCGCCCTGGGCAGGTGTCCGACCAGGGGCAGATGCAGCTGCCGCGCTTCGCTGGCCAGCCGCTGGTAGGTCTCGGCGCGAAGGCGGTTGTAGACCTTGAACGCATCGACGCCGCGTGCGCGGTACGCGTGTGCACGTGCGGCCGCTGCATCTGGCGTCAGCGCCGGGTCTTCAAAATAGAAGCTGGCGATCTGTACGAAGCGCGGTGCAACCTGCTGCCCGGCAATGGCCTGTGCGGTCCAGCGGCGCTTGTCGGCCACGCAGGCGATCAGCGGATCGGTGGCCTGTGGGCAGTCCATCATGTCGCGGGTACCGGTAATGCCGTTGGCCAGCATCAACGGAAACTGCAGTTGCGGTGACAGCTGCAGTGCATGGGTGTGCATGTCCCAGAAACCGGGCAGCAGCCAGCGTCCGCCCGCATCGAGAACCGGCAACGTGGTCTCCGGCGGGTCTTCACCGATGGCGGTGATGGTGCCGTTGCGCACGGTCACCGTGGTGGGTTCGCTGGCCTGGCCGCGGGCGATGTCCACCACGCGTGCGTTGACGATCACGTGACTGTTGCCGGGGTGGGGCAGCGGTGGTGCAGACAGCGGCCAGAGCAGGGCGGCGGTGAACAACAGGGGGGGGACCAGCAGGAGCACGGCCAGCACGCGCGGCCAGCGGCGACGACGGGCGGAGCGGGGTAGTGCATCCATGAACCGGCAATCCTTGCATGGGGTCGCCTGCAGGGTGCGCCAACACGGTTGCCTATGCCAGTGACCATCGGCATCCCGCCCTCCATGCGGCGTGGGCAGGTACTCTGTGCAGCGGATTCCCTGATCACGCCGCGCCATGTCCATCGTTCTCACCGATTTCGCCCGTCCCCGCCTGTTCCCGCGCGTACCGCGTGGCAACACGATCCAGGACTGCACTGCCGAACAGTTCGAAGCGCACCTCAACGCGCACGCGCCGATGAAGGTACTGGACGGCTATGCGCCGTTCTGCAAACTGTTCGTCTACGAGAACTGGACCAGCACGCGCTGCCTGACCGTGCCGATCACCGAGGCCAACCGCCATCTGCTGCGCAGTGGTTACGAGGCACGCAATCGCGACGAACTGCCGGTGCTGGTGCGCTGGTTCGAGGGCGTGGAGTCGCCGCGTGCGAACTATCTGGTGGTGATCCTGTACAGCGCCGAGCAGCTGGCGAAGGAAGGCTCGCCGATCGAGGCCGACTGGGGCATCGTCGGCTGTATCTATACTGCCGAGCCGGCAGAGGTGCCGATGGCGCCGATCACGATGATGCGCAATGCGCTGGGCGTGGAAGAGGGCGGTTCCGGCGTGCCGTTGGACCGCGAGGCCTACCGGCGTTCTGTCGAGTTCTGGGAGAGCAACGCGAACTGGCGGCCGTGAGCGATATTGGTCATCCACGCATCGCGTGAGTGTACGGACCGCAGTAGAGCCACGCCATGCTTGGCTGCCTGGCCTTCAGGCAGCTTTCCATTCCCACCACGGGTAGTGGTACTCGCGGTCGATGGCCTGCCAATGCTGGCCGCAGTGCATGCAGGCAACGTTGTGGCAATCGCCCCAACCATCCTCGGCCTCCTGCAACGCGAGCAGCTGCATCTGCCCTTGTTCGATCAAGCGGCGCGGATCGAAGAACGGGTAGCCGGGATTGAGCGCGCACAGGCAGCCTGCGTGCGCCTGCCAGTGACGCAGCCGTTTCAGGGCCGCCTCCAGATGCGCCTGGTTGCTGATCAGCATGCCGCCGAGGGTGATGCTGTGGCAGCTACGTTCAATCAGGTCCACATGCGCGGCCAATGCGTCCAGCGACGGTGCACTGAACAGTCGTGCGACGATGCGGGCGGCGTCGGTGATGCGCGTCGCGTCGCGCGACAGCAGGTCCTGCAGCAGCACATCGGCCTGCGCGTCTTCCAGCCTGGGCGGCGGCGCCGCAGACCACGGCCAGCGCATCAGCGTGCCTTGCCGATGGCAGCGTAGTGGCCGGCGGTCAGGCGCAGCAGGTCGGCCGGCGCCAGTTCCACTTCCATGCCACGGCGGCCGGCGCTGACGTGCAGCGTGGGCAACACCTGCGCGCTGGCATCCAGGAACGTGCGCAGGCGCTTCTTCTGCCCCAGCGGGCTGATGCCGCCGACCAGGTAGCCGGTCGCACGCTGCGCGGCGTCGGCGGCGGCCATCTCGCACTTCTTGCAGCCGGCCGCTTCGGCCAGCGCTTTCAGGTCCAGGTGGCCGGCCACCGGCACGATCGCCACCAGCAGTTCATGTGCTTCAGTGCTGGCCAGCAGGGTCTTGAAGACCTGGGCCGGGTCGAGGCCGAGCTTGTCGACGGCTTCGCCGCCATACGATTCGGCGTGGGCGTCGTGCACATAGCTGCGCACGGTGTGGGCGATCTTCTCGCGCTTGAGCAGGTTGATGGCCGGAGTCATGGGCGCATCCTAGCGCGGGACAGGGGCGTTGCCTTGACCGAGACTCGCGCCTCAATGCAGAACGGGCGCCCAAGGGCGCCCGTCCCGGCTGCGATCGGCTGCATCCAGCATCAGCGCGACATCGATTGCTGCGTCTGTATCTGTTCCTGGGTCTGCCGCTGTGACAGCTCGTTGTCCAGCGCCTGGCTCTGCCGCGTGCTGTCCTGCAGGTTCTGGTTCACCGCCTGCGACAGGTCGACGTAGGTGCGGTGCATGGCGGGATCGCCGAGCTGGCCCTGCACCGCGAACACGCCCTGGTTGTCCGGCCGCGCCAGCACGGTATCGACCTGGCTCATGCCGGCCAACTTTGACTCGTAAGCCACCTGGCCTGCGGCGTTCTCGAGCTGGCTGCGGTCATTGAACAGCGGCGACAGGCCGCCCTGGCGACGCTGTTCTTCCAGTGCCTCCAGCTTTTCCACGACCTGCTGGTAGCGGGGGTGGTCGGCGTGGCCCGGGGTGGCCATGGTCGGCTCGGCCGCCGTGCGCTCCTGCTCGGCCGCCTGTGCATGCTGCTGGGTGGCCGCCTCCAGCGCCCCCAGGGTTGCGCCGCCGGCCTTGCCGTCAACGGTGAGCTGGTGGTCACGCTGGAACTGCTTGACCGCTTCCACGGTGCCGGGGCCGAAATCGCCATCGGCCACCAGCGGCTTGCCGTCCTTGCCCAGGTAGCCCAGGTCGGACAGCTTTTGCTGCATGGCCTGCACCTCATCGCCCTTGCTGCCGCTGACCAGCACGCCGTTGCCCGCAGGCGTGACAGGTGACCCGTGCGAGGGAGCATGGGTGGGGGTGATGCCGATCTGGACCATGGCCCGGTCGAAGCGCTCATCGCGGCTGGCTACGGCGGCCTGCGACTGGATGCCGTATTTGGTGGCATCGACGAAGTTCTGCACGTCGCCGCGCGTCGGCGGATTGCCGGCCTGGACGGTGCCGCCCTGCAGCTTTTCCGCATTGCCGGCCAGATAGCTGATGAACTGCGGGCCCATGCTGCCGAACTGGTTGTCATAGTCCGCCATGGCCAACTGCAACTCCGGGTTGGCGGCGATGGCATCGGCCGCGGCCGGATTGGTTGCACGCACCTTGGCGATGGCCTGATCGACACGCTCGATGGCGCTGTCCAGCTTGGCGTTGGTGAGCTCGTCCATCCTGGCCTGCGGAATGGCCTGCAACTTGGCGTCGAGCGCCGCCAGCTGCTGGGTGCTTAATCCGCCCTGCTGGGACAACAGTGCGATGTCGCCATCGGTGAAGCCGTTGTCGCGCAGGAAGCGCCTGGCCTGCGGATTGCCGCCGACATCGAACTGCACCAGCCCGAACGAATAGGTGCTTGCGCCTTTCTGTGCGTATGAGAAGTGGTCCAGGTGGCGGGTGTTGCCGCCCAGCTCGGTGTTGAGGAACAGCGTGGACAGCTGTTCGCGCGTAAGGGTGGAATCCGTTGCCATGGTCATCGTCCTTCAATGAGGGTAAAGCGCCGGGCGTGCCCGGCGATTGTCAGCCGGCGCAGTGCTGCTGGGTGAAGCCGAGGAGCTGGCGGATGGCCTGGGTGCCGTAAGCAGCCGGCGCCGGTTCGAGGGCGAACTGGCCAACCATCTGGTTGCTGCACAGCTGCACGTTGCGCCTGCCGGCGGAGGTCTCCTGGGTGCAGTTGGCTGCGAGCAGGGCGTTGGGGCCGCCGCCCATGTTCGTGGCGGCCGTGCAGCCCAGCAGGCGGCCTTCCTGGCCGTTCTCACCCAGCAGCGTGTTGAAGTTCGCCAGCTGGCTGTTGGGATCGCGCAGCACCAGCAGGTCCACGCATTGCTGCTGGCCGTCAGGGGCTTCGCATGCATCCTGGTCGACCAGGCCGTCACGCGTAGCGGACAGCACCTTGAGGCGATCGGCGTACACCTGCTGCAGGCACTGCGCATCGGTGCACAGGTCGCGGGTGTGCTCCTGCCAGCGCTGCTGTTCGGCGTGCAGCTTGCTCTGCCCTGCTGCATCGAGTGTGGCCTGTGCGGCAGTGACCGCCTTGCCCACGTCCGCATCCAGGCCGGTCAGGGTCGGGTCCTTGCAGACCAGGGTCTGTGCCGGCGACGCTGCATCGGCGCAGCCAGCGCTCGTGTCGGCGACCGTGGCGGGCGCGTCGGCGGCCTTGCCTGCGGGGCTGGCCTGTCCGCTGGCCGCAGCCGGAGCCGTAGCGCCGGCTTCGCCGGCAGGTGGGGTGCAGGCGGCCAGCAGGGCCACCCAGCACAGGGGCATCAGGGGCTTCATGGCCCGGTTCAGTCGTTCACGGTTGCGCGGCATGTCCTGTCCTTTGGTGTCTGCGTCCCGGCGCATGGCCTGCCGTTGGCAGCCCACGCGGGCGTAAAGCCTAGCAAGCGACTTCTTAGTGCTCCGTGACAGGGTGCGCGGATCGGTTGCCGGGTGCCGCAACGCAGAACGGGCGCCCGAAGGCGCCCGTCCTGTCTGCATCCGTTGCCGGGGTCAGAGCCCTTTCATGCGGAAAGGGATCCGACCCCGCATGCGCCGGTAGTGCCGGCCGCTGGCCGGCACCGCGCAGGCATCAGTAGCGGTAGTGGTCCGGCTTGAACGGGCCTTCCACCGGCACGCCGATGTAGTCGGCCTGCTCTTGGGTCAGGGTGGTCAGCTTCACGCCGATCTTTTCCAGGTGCAGGCGGGCCACTTCTTCGTCCAGCTTCTTCGGCAGCAGGTAGACCTTCTTCTCGTAGCTGTCCTTGTTCGCCCACAGGTCGATCTGGGCCAAAGTCTGGTTGGCGAAGCTGTTGGACATCACGAAGCTCGGGTGGCCGGTGGCGCAGCCCAGGTTCACCAGGCGGCCTTCGGCCAGCAGGAAGATCGCGTTGCCGTTCGGGAAGATGTACTTGTCCACCTGCGGCTTGATGTTGACATGCTTGATGCCCGGGTAGGACACCAGTGCGTCGACCTGGATCTCGTTGTCGAAGTGGCCGATGTTGCAGACGATGGCCTGGTCCTTCATCGCGCTCAGGTGTTCGATGCGGATGATGTCGCGGTTGCCGGTGGTGGTGACATACAGGTCGGCACGGCCCAGGGTCGACTCGATGGTGTTGACTTCATAGCCTTCCATCGCCGCCTGCAGCGCGCAGATCGGGTCGATCTCGGTGACGATCACGCGCGCGCCGTAGGCACGCAGCGAGGCCGCGCAGCCCTTGCCGACGTCGCCGTAGCCGCAGACCACGGCCACCTTGCCGGCCAGCATCACGTCCATCGCGCGCTTCAGGCCGTCGGCCAGCGACTCGCGGCAGCCGTACAGGTTGTCGAACTTGCTCTTGGTGACCGAGTCGTTGACGTTGATCGCCGGGATCAGCAGGGTGCCGGCCTGGGCCAGCTGGTACAGGCGGTGCACGCCGGTGGTGGTCTCTTCGGAGACGCCCTTCCAGTCCTTGACCACGCGGCCCCAGTAACCCGGGCGCTCCTTGGCCACGCGCTTGAGCAGGTTCTTGATGACCTGTTCTTCGTGCGAGGCAGAGGGGGTGTTGACCCAGTCGCTGCCGTTTTCCAGTTCGTAGCCCTTGTGGATCAGCAGGGTCACGTCACCGCCGTCGTCGACCACCAGTTCCGGGCCGGTCAGGGTGCCGTCGGCCAGGGTGAAGGTCAGCGCGTCCAGGGTGCAGTCCCAGTACTCTTCCAGGGTCTCGCCCTTCCAGGCGAACACCGGGGTGCCGGTGGCGGCGATGGCGGCAGCCGCGTGGTCCTGGGTCGAGAAGATGTTGCACGAGGCCCAGCGCACATCGGCGCCGATGTCCTTCAGGGTCTCGATCAGCACCGCGGTCTGGATGGTCATGTGCAGCGAGCCGGTCACGCGCACGCCCTTCAGCGGCAGTTCGGCCTGGTACTTGCGGCGGATCGACATCAGGCCCGGCATTTCGTGCTCGGCGATGTCCAGTTCCTTGCGGCCCCAGTCGGCCAGCGTGATATCGCGGATCTTGTAATCACCTTCGGTGGAGAAGGTCTTGGCAACAGCGTTCATTCGTGTGCTCCGGTTGTGGGCGAGCGGATGCTCGCATCTAGCCGGGCGCCGTTGTTACAAAGCCACCTTACCGAGCCTGGCCAGGCCTCGTGGGATCCGGTCGCAGCGCCCCTCGGCAGGGGAGAACCCCCATTATATCGCGGCCCCAGCGTGACATCGGCATGACCCAACCATCGGCAGATGGGGCCACGTGCACGGCCTGTTAAGGTCGGTGTTTTCACGCATCACACAGGTGGAACGATGAGCATGCACGCGCGCCGCACACGGCGCTGGACCGGCCTGGTCCTGTCGATGGGGCTGCTGGCGGTGGCCCCGCTGGCCTGGGCGGCCGCCTCGCAGCCCGTTGCCGCGCAGGCGCAGGGCGTCAATGGCTACGAACTGCCATCGGCCGCACTGCAGGCGGTGGTCGACGCCCCGCGCGCGCCGTCGCTGTTCCTGTCGCCGCGCCGCGACGTGGCCGCGATGATGCAGATGCCGTCGCTGCCGTCGATCCAGGTGGTGGCGCAGCCGGAACTGAAGCTGGCCGGCCTGCGCATCAACCCGCGCACGTTCTCCGACAGCCGCTTCAGCTTCGGCGAGAAGCTGTGGCTGATGAACGTTGCCGACGGCAAGGAGCGGCAGATCAGTGGCCTGCCGGCCACGCTGTCGATCGCCAGTGTGATGTGGTCGCCGGACCAGAAGTGGCTGGCGTTCAACCAGGTCGATGCCGCCAGTGGCGCCAATGAACTGTGGCTGGTGGATGTGGCCGGTGGCAGTGCCCGTCGCCTGGTTGCCGGCCTGAACACGGTGATCGGCAGCGGCTACCAGTGGCTGCCGGACAGCCGCGGGCTGGTGGTGTTCACCCGCCCGGCCAACCTGGGGCCAGCCCCGGCCGCCGACGGCGTCCCGACCGGCCCTGCCGTGCAGCAGACCCGCCAGGGCGGCGGCGTGGTGTCGATCCGCACCTACCAGGACCTGCTGAAGAACGAAGCCGACGCTCGCCAGTTCGATTACTACGCTACTACCCAGCCGATGGAAGTCGGCCTGGATGGCAGTACCCGCGCGATCGGTGCGGCCGGCATCTTCATGGGCTTCTCGGTGTCGCCTGACGGCCGCTTCGTGCTGCGCCAGCCGGTGCAGCGTCCGTACTCCTACGTGGTGCCGGTAAGCAGTTTTCCGCGCCGCATTGAAGTGATCGACCGTGCCACCGGCAAGCTGGTGCATACCGTGGCGGTGCGCCCGCTGGTGGAAGGCCTGCCGACCGGCAACGACGCCGAAGTGACCGGCGTGCGCGACATCAGCTGGCGCGGTGATGCCGATGCCACCCTGGTCTGGGCCGAAGCGCAGGACGGTGGTGATCCGAACCGGGAGGCCAAGGTGCGCGATGCGGTGCTGATGCAGGCCGCGCCGTTCGACAAGCCGCCGGTGACCCTGGCCCAGCTCGGCAGCCGTCTGGTGGGTATCAACTGGGGCCGTGGCGACCTGGCCCTGCTGACCGAGTCGTGGTGGAAGACGCGCAAGACCAGGACTTGGCTGATCGCCCCGGATAACGCCGGTGCCGAGCCGCGCCTGCTGTGGGATCGTGACGCGCAGGACCGCTATTCCGATCCGGGCCGTCCGCTGTTGTCCAGCGACGACCGCGGGCGCTCGCTGCTGCAGACCACCGCCGATGGCAGCAGCCTGTACCTGGCCGGTGCCGGTGCATCGCCGGAGGGCGACCGCCCGTTCGTGGACCGCTTCGACATCGCCACGGGCAAGGCGACGCGCCTGTTCCATTCGCAGGCGCCGAGCTATTCGCTGCCGGTGGCATTGCTGGACAACCAGGGCAATTCGCTGCTGCTGAGCCGCGAGAGCCCGGACGAACCGGCCAACTTCTACGTGCAGCCGCTGGCCGATGCCGGTGCCGCACCGCGCGCGCTGACCCATTTCGCCCATCCGCTCCCACAGCTCAAGGGCGTGCAGAAGGAGCAGATCCGCTACAAGCGCAAGGATGGCATCGACCTGACCGCGACCCTGCTGCTGCCGCCGGGTTACGACCCGAAGCGGGACGGCCCGCGGCCGCTGCTGATGTGGGCCTACCCGGGTGAGTTCAAGAGCGCGGCTGCGGCCAGCCAGGTGACCGATTCGCCGTATCGCTTCAATGCGGTCAGCTACTGGGGCCCGCAGGCGTTCCTGGCCAAGGGCTATGTGGTGCTGGCCAGCCCGTCGATGCCGATCATTGGCGAGGGCGACAAGGAGCCGAACGACACCTATATCGAACAGCTGGTGGCCAACGCGCAGGCAGCGGTGGATGAGGTGGTGCGCCGTGGCGTGACCGATCGCGAGCACATCGCCATCGGTGGCCACTCCTACGGTGCATTCATGACCGCCAACCTGCTGGCGCACACCCGCCTGTTCAAGGCCGGCATCGCGCGCAGCGGTGCCTACAACCGCACGCTCACCCCGTTCGGTTTCCAGGCCGAGGAGCGCAACTACTGGCAGGCGCAGGACGTCTACCAGAAGATGGCGCCGTTCAATTACGCCGACAGGATCAAGGATCCGATCCTGTTCATCCACGGCGTGGACGACAACAACTCCGGCACCTTCCCGATCCAGAGCGAGCGCATGTTCGCCGCGGTGAAGGGCCTGGGTGGTACTGCGCGGCTGGTGATGCTGCCGAACGAATCGCATGCCTACCGCGCACGCGAATCGATCATGACCATGCTGGCCGAGAGCGAGCGCTGGCTGGAGCAGACCATCGGCCCGGCCGAGCAGGGCAAGGCGAAGAAGAAGCGCTGATACCTGCATGAGGGCGGCCCCTGCAACAGGGGCCGCCTGTGCGGCTGCGCCGCCGCCCGAGCATGGGCTCGGGCGCTACACGGTGTCACGCGCCACGACGCTTGTAGAGCCGAGCCCATGCTCGGCTGCGTCCGTCATGGATACGTGCAGATGAAACCATTTTTGCGTCGCAGCATCGTGCGCAATCTGGTTTAGGCTTGGGACCTGGATCCGTTGACCGAGGCCTGTGCGTCGCCGATGAACGAGTACCGCAGCAGCATCGAGTTTGCTTCTCCCGATCTTCCGCTTCGCGATGACGTGCGCCGGCTCGGCGCACTGGTCGGTGACCTGCTGGTCGAGCAGGTATCAGCGGCTTTCCTCGACGAGGTCGAGGACGTGCGCACCCGCGCCATCGCCCGCCGCGAGAACCAGGCACCACTGTCGGAGCTGGCCGAAGGGCTGGCCGGGCGCACGCCGCAGCAGGCCGAGACCATGGTGCGGGCCTTCAGCACGTACTTCCAGGTGGTCAACATCGCCGAGCGCGTGCATCGCATCCGCCGTCGCCGTGACTATCAGCGCGCCGGTACCGCAGGTGCGCAGCCCGATGGGCTGCAGGACGCGCTGCAGCACCTGAAGGCGCAGGGCGTGGGCCTGGACGAACTGGCGCAGTGGCTGCCGCGCATCGATATCGAACCGGTGTTTACCGCGCACCCGACCGAAGCGGTGCGCCGCGCGCTGCTGGAAAAAGAGCAGCTGATGGTGGCCAGCCTGGTCGACAACCTCGACGGCCAGCGCACGCCAGGTGAGGCCGCGGCCGACGCCGCGCGCTTCCGCATGGCGCTGACGGCCTCGTGGCAGACCACCGACTCCTCGCCGGTGCGGCCCACCGTGGATGACGAGCGCGAACATGTCGGCTTCTATCTGGTGCAGGTGTTGTACCGGGTGATTCCGGTGCTGTACGAATCGCTGCAGCAGGCGCTGCGCGATACCTACGGTGAAGAACTGCCGTTGCCGCGCCTGCTGCGTTTCGGCACGTGGGTAGGCGGCGACATGGATGGCAATCCGAATGTGGATGCCACCACCATCCGCAACACGCTGGATGCGCAGCGGCAGGCAGTGCTGGGGCGCTACCAGAAGGAACTGCTGCAGTTGGCCAGCCTGCTCAGCCAGTCTACCGAGCGGGTGGGTGTGAGTGATTCGCTGCAGGCACGCGTGGCGCAGTACCAGCAGCTGCTGCCGCAGGTGCAGTCGCGCCCGCGTCATGCCGACATGCCGTACCGCCTGCTCAATGACCGCATGCGCGCACGCCTGCAGGCCACGCTGGAAGACGGCGAGGGCGCTTACGCCGGCCCGGATGAACTGATCGACGACCTGCAGCTGATCCTCGACAGCCTGCGCGCGAACCGCGGCGAGCATGCCGGTGGCTTCGCCGTACAACGCCTGCTGTGGCGGGTGAAGACGTTCGGCTTCCATCTGGCGCGGTTGGACGTGCGCCAGGAATCGAGCGTGCATGCGCGCGCGCTGGCGGCGGTGCTGGGCGGCGACCCGGCGTGGGAGGGCCTGGATGCATTGGGCCGCGCGCGCCTGCTGGCACCGCATGCCAGCGGTGAGGTGCCGTTGCCGGAAGGCGACGACGAAGGCAACCGGCGGCTCGACGCCGTGTTCGCTGCATTGGCCGATGCCCGTGCGCGGCATGGCGGGGATGCACTGGGCAGCTACATCATCTCGATGGCACACGACCGCAGCGACGTGCTGGCGGTGCTGGCGCTGGCACGCCGTGGCGGCCTGGTGGAAGAGAACGGGTTAGTACCGCTGGATATCGCGCCGCTGTTCGAGACGGTGGATGACCTCAAGCGCGGTACGGCGACCCTGCGTGACCTGCTGGCCGACCCGGTGTACCGCGCGCACCTGCGTGCACGCGATGATGTTCAGATGGTCATGCTGGGCTATTCGGACAGCAGCAAGGATGGTGGCATTGCTGCTTCGCGTTGGGGCCTGCAGCGCGCGCAGGTGGAACTGCTGGAGGTGGCGGCCGAGGCCGGCATCCGCCTGACCTTCTTCCATGGCCGGGGCGGCTCGATCAGCCGTGGTGGTGGCAAGACCACCCACGCCGTGGATGCGTCGCCACGCGGCAGCATCGATGGCCGCCTGCGGGTGACCGAGCAGGGCGAGGTGATCCATCGCAAGTACGGCATCCGCGCGCTGGCCCTGCGCTCGCTGGAACAGGCCACCGGCGCAGTGCTGCGCGCCAGCCTGCGCCCGCGTGCCGCCGAGCCGCGCGAGGATGACTGGCGGCCGGTGATGGATGCGGTGGCTGCGGCCAGCAGCGAGGTGTATCGCGCGTTCGTCGGCCAGCCCGGTTTCATGGATTACTTCCGTACCGCCACGCCGATCGACGTGATCGAGCGGATGACGCTGGGTTCGCGGCCGTCGCGCCGGCTCGGCCAGGACGCAGCGCTGGGCAACCTGCGTGCGATTCCCTGGGTGTTCGCCTGGAGCCAAGCGCGTGCGGTGATTCCCGGCTGGTACGGCGTGGGCAGTGGCCTGCAGGCCGCGGTCGATGCCGGCCACGAACAGACCCTGCGCGATATGGCGCGGGACTGGCCGTTCTTCCGTACCTTCCTGGATGACATCGCGATGGTGCTGTCCAAGGGCGATATCACCATCGCCGAGCAGTTCTCGCTGTTGTCGGGTGAACTGCACGGGCGCTTCTTCCCGCAGGTGCAGCGCGAACTGGAGCTCACGCGGCGCTGGCTGCTGGCGTTGATGGACCAGAAGACGCTGCTGGACCACGACGCGCGGCTGGCGCTGTCGATCCGCCTGCGCAATCCCTACGTCGATCCGATCAGCGTGCTGCAGGTGGATCTGCTGCAGCGCTGGCGGGCCAGCGGGCGCGAGGATGACGATCTGCTGCGCGCCCTGGTGGCGTGCGTGAACGGCGTTTCGCAGGGTGTGCAGAACACCGGGTGATGCGTATCCGCCGGGCATGGCCCGGCGCTACCTGCCTCGGTGGGTGCGGGGCGTGCCCCGCACGCCCTCACTCCTCCGGCGACGGCGGATTCGACGCCAGCAGTTCCAGGTGCCGCTGTTCCATTTCCTGGCGCAGCTGGCGGCGGATCTGTGCGGCGGCCTGGCGGCGCTTCTCGTCGGAGGTGGCCGGTTGCAGTGGCGGTACCGGCGTCGGCCGGCCTTCCTCGTCCACCGCCACCATCGTGAAGAAGCAGCTGTTGGCGTGGCGCACGCTGCGCTTGAGGATGTCCTCGGCCACCACCTTGATGCCGATCTCCATCGATGAGGTGCCGGTGTAGTTCACCGAGGCCAGGAACGTGACCAGCTCGCCCACCGCGATGGGTTGGCGGAACATCACCTGGTCCACCGACAGGGTGACCACGTAGCTGCCGGCATAGCGGCTGGCGCAGGCGTAGGCCACCTGGTCAAGCAGCCGCAGGATCGCGCCACCGTGGACCTTGCCGGAGAAATTGGCCATCTCCGGCGACATCAGCACGGTCATGGACAGCTGGTGGGTTTTCAGTTCGGTCGACATGGGGCGATTGTATCGGCGTGGCGTAGCTCTTGTAGAGCCGAGCCCATGCTCGGCTGCTCTTGTCGCAGGAAAAAGAAAGCCGAGCATGGGCTCGGCTCTACAGAAAGCAGAAGGGCCGCGTGAGCGGCCCTTCGTGTTGCTTACTTCAGCTTCGCATCGGCGCGCAGGGCGGCGGCGCGGTCGGTCTTCTCCCAGGAGAAGGCCGTGGCGTTGACGGTCTCGCCTTCGCCGTTGAGGTAGCTGAACTCCTTCGGCTTGCGGCCGAAGTGGCCATAGGCCGCGGTCTGCTGGTACATCGGGTGGATCAGGTCCAGCATCTTGATGATGCCGTACGGGCGCAGGTCGAAGTGCTTGCGGATCAGCTTCTCGATCTTGTCGTCGCTGATCTTGCCGGTGCCGAAGGTGGTGACCGAGATCGAGGTCGGCTCAGCCACGCCGATGGCGTAGGAGACCTGCACTTCGCAACGGTCGGCCAGGCCGGCGGCAACCACGTTCTTGGCGACGTAGCGGGCCGCGTAGGCGGCCGAGCGGTCGACCTTGGACGGGTCCTTGCCGGAGAAAGCACCACCACCGTGACGGGCCCAGCCGCCGTAGGTGTCGACGATGATCTTGCGGCCGGTCAGGCCGCAGTCGCCCACCGGGCCGCCGATCTCGAACTTGCCGGTCGGGTTGATGTGGAACTTGGTGCCCTTGTGCAGCCACTTGGCCGGCAGCACCGGCTTGATGATCTCTTCGCGGACGGCCTCGATGAGGTCCTTCTGCTTGATGCCCGGGGCGTGCTGGGTCGACAGGACAACGGCGTCGATGGCCGAGACCACGCCGTTTTCATAGCGCAGGGTGACCTGGCTCTTGGCGTCCGGGCGCAGCCACGACAGCGGCGAGTTCTTCTTCTTGCGGATCTTGGCCTGCTGCTCGACCAGGCGGTGCGACAGGTGGATCGCGGCCGGCATGTAGCTGTCGGTCTCGTTGGTGGCATAGCCGAACATCAGGCCCTGGTCGCCAGCGCCCATTTCTTCCGGCTTCTTGCGGTCCACGCCCTGGGCGATGTGCGGCGACTGCTTGCCGATCAGGTTCAGCACGCCGCAGGTGGCGCCGTCGAAGCCGACGTCGGAGCTGTCGTAGCCGATGTCCGTGATGACCTTGCGGGTCAGCGCTTCCAGGTCGATCCAGGCGCTGGTGGTGATTTCACCGGCCACGATGGCAACGCCGGTCTTGACCATGGTCTCGCAGGCCACGCGGGCGCGCTGGTCCTGGGTCAGGATCGCGTCCAGCACCGCATCGGAGATCTGGTCGGCAACCTTGTCCGGATGGCCTTCGGAGACCGACTCGGAGGTGAAGAGATAGCTGGACATCAGGCGTAATATCCCTTGATTCGGATGGAAAGATGGGCGCGCATGATACACGGGGTGCGCCGCCTGTGCATTGTGAACCCGTACCGGTTGCCGGTGGTTAAGCCCGCGTAGGCCCGGCAGGGGCCGTCACGACGGGATTGGGGGCCAGCCTCGAGGCCTAGTGTTCCACCAGCGTGACAACAGACGGGGCTGCCCAACCCCCGACCGCGCAGGCCGCGACCCGGCCGTCAAGAGGGCCGGCCGTCATCGTTCTGCCCCGAAACCGCCATCTGGCTGCCGCCTGCCGGGCGCAGGCTGTCGGCCAATCCGGCCGCCGGGCATCAGTGGATCCGCCATGCAGGAACTCGAACAGCGTCTCCAGCAACGTTTCCCCGATTGGTTCCATGGCCGCCGTGGCCAGCTGGCACGGCCGCTGCTGCGCAGCGTCGGCCGCTGGTCGCGCCTGGACCAGATCGAAGCCTTCCTGCAGCGCAGCTCAGGCCTGCGCGGCTTCGGTTTCGTCGCCGCCGGCCTGGAGTTCATCGGTGGCCAGTACCAGGTGGATCCGGCTGCGCTGGCGAAGATTCCGGCCACCGGCCGCCTGCTGATTGTCGCCAACCACCCTTCCGGGGCGCTGGACGCATTGGCCTTGCTGGACGCAGTCGGCCGTATCCGCCGCGATGTGCGGATCGTGGCCAACGACCTGCTGGGGGCGATCGCTCCGCTGCAGGATCTGCTGTTGCCGGTGCGCATCCTGGGCGGCAAGGCGCAGCGCGGCAGTCTGCATGCGGTGGAGCAGGCGTTGGCCGCCGAGCAGTGCGTGATCGTGTTCCCGGCTGGCGAGGTCTCGCGCCTGTCGCTGCGCGGCATCCGCGATGGCCGCTGGCAGCGGGGATTTGTCCGTTTTGCCCGCGCCGCCGGTGCACCGGTGCTGCCGGTGCGGGTGGAAGCGCGCAACTCGGCACTGTTCTATGGCGCCTCGACCCTGTTCAAGCCGGCCGGTACCGCGCTGCTGGCGCGCGAGATGTTCACCCGTCGTGGCCGCCCGCTGCGGCTGAGCATCGGCGAGCCGATGCGGCTGGGCGATGGCGGTGACCCGGGTGCCCAACTGCTGGCGGTACGCCGCGCACTCTATGCGCTGGGCCGCAATGGCGCGGCCGGCAATGCCGCTGCCTGCGCGGGCCCTGAGCCGCTGGCCGCCCCGGTGCCACCTTCGCAGGTCGCCGCTGGCATTGCTGCCGCCACCCAGCTGGGCCAGACCGCCGACGGCAAGCAGATCCTGCTGGCCACCTGCACTGCCGATTCGCCACTGCTGCTGGAACTGGGCCGCCTGCGCGAACTGACCTTCCGCCAGGTGGGTGAGGGCACCGGCCGCAGCCGTGACCTCGACAACTACGACCCGCAGTACGAGCACATCGTGATCTGGGACGCCGCCGCGCAGCGCATCGCTGGCGCGTACCGGATCATGCGTGGTGCCCACGCGTTGGCCCGGCACGGCCTGTCCGGGCTCTACAGCGCGTCGCTGTTCCGCTATTCCGACGATGCCATCACCCACATCGCCGAGGGCCTGGAACTGGGCCGCAGCTTCGTGGTGCCCGATTACTGGGGCAGCCGCAGCCTGGACTACCTGTGGCAGGGCATCGGTGCCTACCTGCAGTGCCGGCCGGGGATCCGCTACCTGTTCGGCGCGGTGTCGATCAGTGCGGCGCTGCCGCGCGACGCACGCGAGCAGCTGGTGGCGTACTACCAGCGCTATTACAGCGGTAGCGCGGGCCTGGCCGAATCGAACCGCCCCTTCCAGTACTTCGCTGCGCCGCCGAGTTTCGGCGAGCTGGATGCAGGCGCCGCGTTCGACGTGCTGAAGGCCAACCTGAACGCACTCGGCACCAGTGTGCCGACGCTGTATCGCCAGTACACCGATCTGTGCGAACCCGGAGGCGCGCGTTTCCTTGCGTTCGGCGTCGACCCTGACTTCAGCGATTCGATCGACGGCTTGATCGAGGTGGACCTGTGCGCGGTCCGGCCGAACAAGCGCAAACGTTACCTGCGCGACGCGGGGACGCCGGCATGAGCACGCTGGCGAACCTGTCGCCGCGCCGGCGCGCAGTGTTCGTCTCCGACGTGCACCTGGGCTCGCGCCATTGCCATGCCACCGAGCTGGCGCGATTCCTCTCGCAGCTGCGCTGTGAACGGCTGTACCTGGTGGGCGACATCATCGACCTGTGGTGGATGGCGCACCGCCGTGCCACCTGGCGGCAGTCGCACAGCGAGGTCATCCAGGCGCTGCACGCGCTGCGCCGTGCCGGCACCGAGATCATCTACATTCCGGGCAACCACGATGCTTCGCTGCGCCAGGTCTGCGGTCTGATGCTGCCGGCGATGCAGGTGCGCCGCCGCGCCATCCACGTGACCGCCGATGGCCGCCGGCTGCTGGTCGCGCACGGCGACGAGTATGACGGCGTGACCCACTTCGGCGGCCTGCAGGAAAAATTCGGCGACTGGCTGTATTACCGCATCCTCACCGGCAACCAGGCCTTGAATGCAGTGCGGCGGCGGCTGGGCATGCGCTACTGGTCGCTGTCGGAGTTCCTGAAGAAGCGCAGTGGCGCCGCTGAACGCTACATCGAGCGTTTCGTGCAGGCCGGGCTGGACGACGTGCGTCGACGCGGCCTGGACGGCATCGTCTGCGGGCATATCCACCGCGCCGCGCTGGTCGAACGCGATGGCCTGGTCTATGCCAACGATGGTGACTGGGTGGAAAGCCTGACCGCGCTGGTCGAAGACCACGACGGCGCGCTGCGCCTGCTCGACCACAGCGGCCAGACCCTGCTGGAACTGCCCGGCGCGCGGTTGTCGCAAGCGGCATAGCCCGCGTCCGTCCCGCTGTAGAGCCGAGTCCATGCTCGGCTGACGTTACGCGCAACGAAGAGCAGCCGAGCATGGGCTCGGCTCTACATACACCGCGCGCAAGCCGCTAGCATCGGCCCATGGATTCATTGACCCAGATCGTGCTCGGTGGCGCAGTCGCTGCTGCCATCGCTCCGCCCGGCCATCGCCGCGCGGCCCTGCTGGCCGGTGCCGCGCTCGGCACCTTGCCGGATCTCGACGCCCTGTGGCTTGGCTTCACTGCGGCCGACCCGGTGGCGAACATGACCGAACACCGCAGCTTCAGCCATTCGCTGCTGGTGCTGCCCTGGGTGGCCGCACTGATCTGGTGGTTGTTCAAGCGCTTCGGCAACGGCCGCGTCGCGCAGTCACCGCTGCGCTGGTTCTGGGCGATCCAGCTGGCGCTGGTTACCCATCCCGTGCTGGATGCGTTCACCGTCTACGGTACCCAGTTGTGGTGGCCGCTGCGGCCACACCCAACCATGGGCTCCAGCGTCTTCATCATCGACCCCGGCTACACGGTGTGGCTGCTGCTGGGCTGCGTGCTGGCCTGGTTCGGTCGTGCGCGGCCCTGGGCGGGCAAGGTGCTGGGCGCGGCGTTGCTGCTCAGCAGTGGCTACCTGGGCTGGGGGCTGATCGCCAAGGCGCAGGTCGATCGGGCCGCGCAGCAGAGCCTGGCCGCGATGGGCCTGGGCGATGCGCCGCGCTTCTCGGTGCCGATGCCGTTCAACACCCTGCTGTGGCGGGTGGTGGCGATGACACCCAGCGGCTACGTGGTGGCTGACCGTTCGCTGCTGGCCGACCACGGGCCGATGCGGTTCGAAGGCCATGCGTCCAACGTACAGGCCTTGCGCGAAGCGCAGGCCATCCCGGCGGTGCAGCAGCTGCAATGGTTCAACCGTGGCTTCATGCGTGCGCAGGTCGTGGACGGAAGGCTGGTGCTGAGCGACCTGCGTATGGGGCTGGAGCCGGACTACACCTTCAATTTCGTCGTGGCCGGGCAGGCCGACGGGCAGTGGCGGGCGATCGTTCCCGAGCAGGTGCGGGTGGACTACAGCAGTCCCGCCGCGCGTGCCGACGCTGGTCGCCGCCTGGCGGCGATGTGGCAGCGGATCTGGCAGGAGCCGGCGGCGGTGCCGGGCGCGGCCGACCACACCGCCGTGCATTGATCAGTGGATCCACGCATGGCGTGGCTCTACGCCCTCAATCGGCAGCAGAACACCGGCTCAATACACCGTGGCGCGGCCCTGCACGAACGAGTAGAAGAACACCGCATTCGGGTCGTTCTGCACCAGGCGGAACTCGCGGCGCATGCCTTCCACGGTGTCCTCGTCCACCGAGCCGGCCTGCAGCAGCTGGTCGGCCGCCGACAGCAGCAGCTGCTCCCAGAACGCGATCATGGTCTTGCGACGCGCCGGTTCGCGGTTGTCCAGGTGGATGGTCTTGATCTCGGTATGCACGTCGCGGAAGCCACCGGCCAGCAGCAGGTTGCCCAGCTTGGCGCCGACGAACGGATCGCCGCCATGGTCGTACTGGAAGTCATTGAAGGCCATCCAGTAACGCCAGATGTGCGGCGAGTACGGGTCGAGCAGGAACGAGGCATTCATCACTTCCGTGATGTAGACCGGCGAACCCGGTGCCAGCACGCGGCGCACTTCGCTCAGCACGCGGGCAGGGGAGGGGACGTGTTCCAGCACCCAGCACAGGAATGCCGCATCGAAGCTGCGCGCCTCGAATGGCAGCTCACCGGCATCGGCCTGCTGCAGGGTGTAGCGGTCGCTGCACCACGGCGTGCGCGCCAGGTTCTCGCGCGCGGTGGCCAGCTGGGTCTCGCTCAGGTCCACGCCGGTCACGTGCAGCTCGGGGAAGCGGCGCAGCAGGATCTCGGTCTGCGCACCCACGCCGCTGCCGACTTCCAGCAGGCGCCGCGCGCCGCTGTAGTCGATCTGGCCGAAGATGCTCGACTCCAGCAGGCGCGCCTGGGTCATCAGGCGCTGCTGCTCGGTGCCGGAGAACCCGTGCAGGTAAGTCGGGGAGGAAATCGGCGGGGTCATGGGGCGGGCTCTTGTAGCGTCGAGCAGGCTCGACTGTCCGGAAACGCAGGATTGGCGGCTCAGGCCGCCGAAGGCAGCGCCGGTTCCCCGGCAATCAGGCGGTCGAAGTACTCGGTGGTCAGCGCGATCTGGCTCTGCGGGTCTTCGGCACGGTTGACCACCGCACGGAAAGCGGCATTCTCCGGCCGGTCCCTGGCATACCACCCCAGGTGCTTGCGCGCGATGCGCACGCCCTGCGGTTCGCCGTAGAACGCGTGCAGCGCATGCAGGTGGCCGAGCAGGATGTCGCGCACTTCCGCCAGCGATGGCGGCGGCAGTTCCTCGCCGGTGGCCAGGTAATGCGCCACTTCGCGGAAGATCCACGGCCGGCCCTGTGCGGAACGGCCGATCATCACCGCGTCCACGCCGGTCTGCTGCAGCACGTAGGCGGCCTTCTGCGGCGAATCGATATCGCCGTTGGCGATCACCGGAATGCGCAGTGCGGCCTTGATCTCACCGATGGTGGCGTACTCGGCCTGGCCGGTGTAATGCTGGTCGCGGGTGCGGCCGTGCACGGCAAGCGCGGCGATGCCGCTGTTTTCGGCAATGCGGGCAATGACCGGGCCATTGCGGTGGTCGCAATCCCAGCCAGTACGGATCTTCAGCGTGACCGGCACGTCCACCGCGTTGACCACGGCTTCGAGGATGCGTGCCACCAGCTGCTCGTCGCGCATCAGCGCCGAGCCGGCCCAGGCGTTGCACACCTTCTTGGCTGGGCAGCCCATGTTGATGTCGATGATCTGCGCGCCGTGGTCGACGTTGTAGCGCGCGGCTTCGGCCAGCTGCTGCGGCTCGGTGCCGGCGATCTGTACGCTGATCGGTGCCGGTTCGCCGTCATGGTCCATGCGGTGGATCGACTTGCGCGTGTTCCAGAAGCGCGGGTCGCTGATGGTCATTTCCGAGGCGGCCAGTCCCGCGCCCAGCCGTTTGCACAGCAGGCGGAAGGGCTTGTCGGTGACGCCGGCCATGGGCGCCAGCACGACGTTGGGGGCAATGGTGTACGGGCCGATCTGCATGCGCCCATTGTAGAGCGCGGGCGCGGCCTGGGCGGTGTCGGCGGGCCCCGGGTTCAGGCCGATCGGCACCGACCTCATGCCGTACCGGCATCAGCAGATGCTTGACGGTTGCTTCCGCCGCCCCCAAGGGCGGGCGATGGTAGGTGGCTAACCCAGGCTCTGCCAGGCCTGGCGGGTACCCAGGGCGAAGGCCAGCCCCAGGCCCAGGCAGGCCAGCGAACTGACCACCCAGAAGCGCCGGCCGTTGTACCCCGGCCGGAACAGCGCCAGGCCGAAGCCCATCGCGGCGCGCAGCAGCAGCAAGGCAGCGATGGCGGGCAGGACCAGGCGGCTGGCCGGCAGCGGCGAATGCCAGCCCGCGGCGGCCAGTGCGTACAGGGTCCAGGCCACCAGCACGGCAGTGATGCCGGCGGTCATCAGCGGTGGCCACCAGTGCCCCGCATGCGCGAGCCGGACCACGCGCTGGCCGGCACCGAAGTATCTGTACCACGCGGCGCCGAAGGCGATGCAGCCGATATGCAGCAGCGCCGCAGCGGCACTGCCTGCGGCCGCGACCAGCAACCAGGGGAATCCGTCCATGTCCTGCCCGTGCAAGGAAGCTGCGCGGATCGTGAGCGAGGGGCAGGATGTGGGCAATGCGACAGGCGGTCGCAGGGGCTGGGCAATGTGCAAAAGAAAGGCCCAGGTGCCTGTGCACCTGGGCCTTGTCATCCACGCGTGGCGTGGAATTACTTGGCTTCGGCGTCGGCCGGGGTGAAGCGCGGCATCGCCGCTGCAGCGCCTTCCTTCTCGGTCGAGCGACCGGCGAACTGGTTGGCAAAGCGCACGTGGCGGGCGAACGGGGCGTCGGCCACCTGCGCCAGCGACGCGGCCAGCGCACCGTTGAAGGCATCACCGGCACCGGTGGTGTCGATGGCCTGCACCTGCTCGGCGCCGACGCGGTAGTACGGCTGGGTATCGCCGCGCAGGTTCTCGTCGGCATGCGAGACGAACACGCCCACCGAACCCAGGGTCACCACCACGGTACCGTTGCCGACCAGCTTGCGGCACAGCGCATGCAGGCTGGCGCCATCCAGCGCGGCGACATCGTTGGCATCCACGCGCTCACCGACATGGCGGCCGAGCAGCGCGGCGAACTCGGTCTCGTTCGGGGTGATCACATCGGCCAGCTTGAGCAGGCCGATGGTCGAGGGCGCGTCGGCCGGTGCGGTGTTGAGCACGGTGGTGACACCGGCCTCGCGGGCCGTGGCCAGCGCCGCTTCGATGGTCTGCACCGGCGATTCCAGCTGTACCAGCACCACCTTGGCGCCGGTCAGCAATGCCTGCTGCTGTTGCAGGAAGTCGGTGCTGAGCGCGGCGTTGGCGCCCGGGCCGATCACGATGGTGTTACGGCCGCGCGCGTCCACATAGATGCCCGCAGTGCCGGTCGGCTCGCTGCTGGCTTCGGCAATCAGGCCGAAGCCATCTTGCGCGGCCAGTTCGCGCGCGGTGGCGCCACCGGCGTCATCGCCCAGCGCGCACACGAAGTGCGTGTCGGCGCCGGCGCGGCAGGCCGCGACCGCCTGGTTGAAGCCCTTGCCACCGGGGCCGGTGCTGTAGCGGCCGGCAATGGTCGCACCCGGTGCCGGCAGCGACTCGCACCGCCACACGTGATCGACATTGAAGGAACCGACGACAACGACACTGCTGCTCATAGGAAATCTTTTCTCAACCAGGGGTTCAACTGAAGTGCGTCAGCACGCCGGCGATGGTCGCCGTCATGAAGGTGGCAATGGTACCGCCCAACACCGCGCGCAGGCCGAACTTGGCCAGATCGTGGCGACGTTCCGGCGCCAGGCCGCCGATGCCGCCGATCTGGATCGCGATCGAGCTGAAGTTGGCAAAGCCGCACAGCGCGTAGGTGGCGATCAGGCGACCTTCGTCGGACAGGCTCACGCCCGCCACCTGGCCGTTCACGATCTGCGACAGCTCGGTGTAGGCCACGAACTCGTTGATCACGACCTTCTGGCCGATCAGCGAACCGACGGTGGTGGCGTCGGCCCACGGCGTGCCGATCACCCAGGCGATCGGGGCCAGCAGATAGCCGAAGATGGTCGACAGGTTGGTCGGCTTGCCGATGGCAGCGGCCAGGCCGGTCACATCGCCGATCCAGGTCAGCGGGGCGTTCAGCAGTGCGATCAGGGCGATGAAGGCCAGCAGCATCGCGCCGATGTTCAGCGCCAGCTTCAGGCCGTCACCGGCACCGGCAGCGGCCGCGTCGATGATGTTGCTGGAGGTCTTCTCGACTTCCATCTTCACCGTGCCGCGGGTCAGCGGGGTGCCGGTTTCCGGAATCAGCAGCTTGGCCACGACCAGGGTGGCCGGTGCGGCCATGATGCTCGCCGCCAGCAGGTGCTTGGCATAGAAGGCCTGCTGCACCGGGTCGCCACCGCCGAGCATGCCCACGTAGGCCGCCAGCACGCCGCCGGCGATGTGGGCCATGCCGCCGATCATCATGGTCAGCAGCTCGGACTGGGTCATCCTGGCGATGTACGGGCGCACGGTCAGCGGCGCCTCGGTCTGGCCGATGAAGACGCTGGCGCAGACGCTGGTGGTTTCCGCGCCGGACACGCGCATCACCTTGGTGATCGACCAGGCCATCACGCGCACGATCGCCTGCATGACGTTGAGGTGGTACATGACCCCCATCAGCGCCGAGAAGAAGATGATGGTCGGCAGCACCTGGAAGGCGAAGATGAAACCGTAGTTCTTGGTGTCCATCAACGAGCCGAAGATGAAGCCCGAACCCTCGTTGACGAAGCTCAGGACCTTGACGAAGCCCTTGCCCAGCGCATCGAACACGTCGCGCCCGCCCGGCACCAGGATCACCAGCGCCGCGAAGGCGATCTGCAGGGTGATACCGGTGGCAACCAGCTTCCAGTCAACCGCACGCTTGTTGTTGGAAAACAACCAGGTGATGCCGATCAGCACCGCCAACCCGAACAGGCCGAAGCCGATCCTGCCCAAACCTTCGACCATGTGAGTGACTCCCCTGGGGCGTCGCGAAAAACGGGAAGCCTAGTGCAGGGCAGGGGCCGGGGCAAGAAAAAGCAGCGTGCGCGCGCCCATCGGTACCGATCAGGCCAGCAACGGCAAGGGCTTGCGGCCGGCGGCGGCAGGTAGAATGGGGCTCGATCCCGGCCCGGATGCGGGCCCGCAGCAGGAGATTCGCATGCAATACCGCCGCCTGGGCTCCACCGGCCTGCCGATTTCCGCCCTGTCCTTCGGCGCCTGGGTGACGTTCGGTGACCAGATCCCGCGCGACGAGGCCCGCAACCTGGTGGCTGCCGCCTGGGACCACGGCGTCAACTTCTTCGACAACGCCGAGGGCTATGCCAACGGCCGCGCCGAACAGGTGATGGGCGATGTGATCGCCGACCTGCGCCTGCCGCGCGACGGCATCTGTGTCTCCAGCAAGGTGTTCTTCGGCAGCGCCAGGGACCCACGGCCAACCCAGCGCGGCCTGTCGCGCAAGCATGTGACCGACGCCTGCCATGCCGCGCTCAAGCGCCTGCGGGTGGACTACCTGGACCTTTATTACTGCCATCGCCCGGATCCGGACGCGCCGATCGCCGAGACCGTGCATGCCATGGATACGCTGGTGCGGCAGGGCAAGATCCTTTACTGGGGCACCTCGGAGTGGTCGGCGGCGCAGATCCAGCAGGCGCTGGACATCGCGCAGGCGCGCAACCTGCAGGGCCCGTCGATGGAGCAGCCGCAGTACAACCTGCTGCACCGCGAACGCGTCGAGGTCGAGTATGCGCCGCTGTATGCCGGTGCCGGCCTGGGCACCACCATCTTCTCGCCGCTGGCCTCGGGCCTGCTGACCGGCAAGTACGACCAGGGCATTCCGGCCGATGCGCGGCTGGGCCGCGAGGGCATGGAGTGGCTGCAGGCGCTGGTGCTGGGTGACGACTCCGAGGCCCGCCTGGCCCAGGTGCGCCGCTTCAGCGAAGCAGCGCGTGAGCTGGGCCACGCCCCGGCCACGCTGGCGATTGCCTGGTGCCTGCGCAATCCGAACGTCTCCAGCGTGATCCTCGGCGCCAGCCGGGTCAGCCAGCTGCTGCAGAACCTGCAGGCGCTGGAGGTGCTGGAGCAGGTCGATGCGGCTGGCTGGGCGCAGGTCGAGGCCGTCTTCGCCTGACAGCCCTTTGCGGAGTCGAGCCATGCTGGACTTCAGGTTGACCAGGTCTTTGTAGAGTCGAGCCATGCTCGACTCCGCGCGCAGCGCGGGCGTTGCCAGGCGACGGTGCCAGGAGCAGTCGAGCATGGCTCGACTCTACAAAAGCGCCGCGCCATCTTTTGATTGATGACACCTATTGAATTTTCGAATTCGATCATTAATCCCATCAATCAAATTGAGAATGGTTGTTGATTGTCAACTGAGAATCATTATCATTTGACTCGTCCCTCGCACGAGTCCAGATGCTCATGAATGCTCAACCTGTACTGCTGCGCCCCGAAACGCTGACCCTCCGCGATCGCCCGGTCCGTGTCGTTCCGCCGGAAGAGGTGATCGACAGCGAAGCCCTGCTCAAGGGCCGTCGTGAAATCCTGATCCAGCACGGCGACCGCTTCTACCGCCTGCGGCACACCAGCAACGACAAGCTGATCCTGACCAAGTAACCGCGGCCTGGTCGCCCGCCTCCCTCCCTCCTGCCGGCAGGGCCGGCAGGGTGGGCGACCCGTCCGCGCCCGCTCTCTCCCCCTCGGTCTACCGCGTGCACCTCCCGGGTGTGCCGGTAACCGGGGGGTCCCCTGCCTGACCGAACGAACCCGATGACCCGCCCTACCGCCCTTTGCCTCGCCGTCTGGATGGCCCTGCCGCTGTCCGCCCATGCTGCTGCCGCGGCCACCGCCGCGCCCGATGCGCGCGACTTCGACCGCGTGCAGGTCACCGCCACCCGCACCGAGCGGGCAGTGAGTGACGTGGCGGCCACCGTCGATGTCATCGACCGCGAGCAGATGGACCGGCACCTGGTGCAGGACATCAAGGATCTGCTGCGCTACGAGCCGGGCCTGTCGGTCAGCCGCAGCGCCGCGCGCTTCGGTCTTGGCAGCATCCGCATCCGTGGCCTGGACGGCAACCGCGTGCGCGTGCAGACCGATGGCATCGCCATGCCCACCAGCTTCAACATCGGCTCGTTCTCCAACGCCAACCGCAACTTCACCGATCTGGACACGCTCAAGCGCGTGGAGATCGTGCGCGGCCCGGCCAGTTCGCTGTACGGGTCCGATGCGCTCGGCGGCGTGGTGGCCTTCGTCACCAAGGATCCGGCCGATTACCTGAAGGATGGCAAGGACAGCTACGTCGGCCTGAAGTTCGGCTACGACGGTGAGTGGAAGGGCCTGCTCGGCGGCGTGACCAGCGCGTTCGGCGGCGAACACTGGAGCGGCATGGTCAACATCAACCATCGCCAGGGCCAGGAAACCGGCAACAAGGGCGATGTGCGCAGCCTCGACAACACCCGTACCGCGCCCAATCCGCAGGACCGCGACGGTCGCAGTGGCCTGGCCAAGCTGGTCTATGCACCGAGCGAGGACCAGCGTTTCCGCCTGACCGTGGAAGGCAACGAAGACACCACCGATACCAACGTGCTGTCCTCGATCGACCGCACCACCACCACCGGCATGAAGGCGCGCGACACGCAGAACCGTACCCGCGTGTCGTTCGCCCATGAAATGGATGCGCTGGACAAGGGCTTCGCCGACAGCCTGCATTGGCAGCTGTATATCCAGCACAGCGAGACCAACCAGATCACCGACGAGGACCGCGCCAACCGCAGCCGCCGCCACCGCGAGTTCAACTTCGACCAGCGCGTGTACGGCCTGCAGGCACAATTCAACAAGGCGTTCAGCACCGGCAGTGTCGAACATGCGCTCACCTACGGCTTCGAAGGCGCGCGTACCGAGATCCGCCAGAAGCGCGATGGCTATCAGGTTCTGGCCAATGGCCAGACCAGCACCACCATCCTGCCCGACGCCTTCCCGGTACGCGATTTCCCGATCAGCAAGACCACCGAGCTGGGCCTGTATGCGCAGGATGAAATGCGCATGTCCGGCGGCAAGCTGTCGCTGGTGCCGGGCGTGCGCGTGGACCGCTACGAACTGAAGCCGGAAGTGGACAGCATCTTCGCCGACGACAATCCCGGCGTTGCGGTGGCCCGGCTGACCAAGACCAGCGTCTCGCCGAAGCTGGGCATGGTCTACCGCTTCACCGACGAATGGTCGCTGTTCGCCGGCTATTCGCGTGGCTTCCGCTCGCCGCCGTACAACGACGTCAACCTCGGTTTCACCAACTTCGCCTTCGGTTACACCGCCATCCCCAATCCGGACCTGAAGCCGGAAACCAGCGACGGCCTGGAGCTGGGCCTGCGCTTCCTGTCACCGGCCGCCTACGTCAGCGTCAGCGGCTACTACAACGAGTACAAGGACTTCATCGAGTCGCAGTCGCTGGTCGGTACCAACGCGCAGGGCCTGATGGTGTTCCAGTCGCGCAACATCGCCGATGCGCGCATCTACGGTGCTGAACTGAAGGCTGGCGTTGACTTCGGTCAGATCAACCCGGCGCTCCAGGGTTGGGCGCTGCGCAGCTCGGTGGCCTGGTCGCGCGGTGACAACAAGACCGAGGACACTCCGCTGGATTCGGTCGACCCGCTGCGCGGCACCGTCGGCCTGATGTACGACGCCGACGCCTGGGGCGTCGAACTGGCCGGTACCTTCGTCAAGCGCAAGGACCGCGTCACTGCAGCGACGGTGTACCGCCCGGCCGGCTACGGCGTGGCCGACCTGATGGCGCACTGGAACTTCGCCCCGGGCGCGACCTTCAACGTCGGCGTGTTCAACCTGGGCGACAAGCGCTACATCGATTGGTCCAACGTGGGTTCGACGCTGTCGCCGACCAGCCGTGTGCTGGATCGCTACACCAGCCCGGGCCGCACCCTTTCCGCCAGCCTCGCCGTTTCCTGGTGACCTCATGAGCCGAGCCTTGTCCGCACGCAGGAATGACGCCATCGCCGTGCAGGGCAGCGCGGCCTGGCCGACCCCGGCACAGCTGGCCACGCTCGGCACTGTGTTGTGCCTGTACCACGCCGACGGCAACGAGCTGGGTGGCTGGCGCCAGGCGGTGCGCGTGCACGCCTGCCAGGGCGTGGACAGCGAGGGCATACGCGAAAGCCTGTGTTTCCTTGATGCCCGCGGCCGCTGCGTGTGGCGCCTGTACCTGCTGCCCGACAGCGATTTCCTGGCCTGGGACCGGCTGGTCGCGGCGCTGCCGCCGGGCCCGCAGCACGACCGCGATGGCAGTGTCGGCGAACGCCTGTGGCGTCGCCTGGCCGGGCACCTCGGTGGCCAGCGCTGGCGCCTGTGCTCGCTGCGCCTGCATGCCGCGGACGAGGGCCGCACCCTGGCGGCCAGCCTGTCGACCCTGTCCTCGCTGGGCGCGGCCACCGCGCGTCGCATCGCACGGTTGGAAGGTGCCGAAGGCGAGCTGGCGATCGACGATTGCTGCTGCGCCGACGCCGCGCGCCGGCCGGCACCGCGTATCCCCGGCGACCTGCCGCTGATCCGCCTGTGATCCTTTCCTGATGGAACGCCCGACGGCCCTGGACGGCCTCTCAACGAACCTGCAACCCCGAAGGAAGACCCGATGAAGTTCCAGACAGCCAGCGTCATGCTGCTGCTCGCTGCCAGCGGCGTGGCCAGCGCGCAGCTCTCCGACATCGCCCGCGACCACGACAGCATCCTGGCCATGCAGGGCGAGTACACCGTCGACTTCGCGTTCGACGAGACCGTGCTGCTCAAGCCCGGCTACGAGCGTGCGCCGGCGATGCGCAGCGGCGGCAGCGAAGTGGTCATCGTGGTCGAGGACACCCCGCAGCGCATCGTGCTGCAGCACCTGTTGCTCGATGAGAAGAGCGGCCACATCACCAAGCACTGGCGCCAGGACTGGGTCTACGAAGCGCCCAGCCGTTTCGAGTTCAGCGCCGACCAGACCTGGCAGGTACGCCGCATTCCCGCAGCGGTGAACCAGGGCGCCTGGACCCAGTGCGTGTATGAAGTGAGCGATGCACCGCGCTACTGTGGCACCGGCAAATGGACGTACACCAACGACGTGCCGAGCTGGACCAGCGACCTGAGCTGGCGCCCGTTGCCGCGTCGTGAGTACACCAAGCGCAGCGACTACAACGCGCTGGCCGTGGTCAACCGCCACACGCTCACGCCCAATGGCTGGACCCACGAGCAGTTCAACACCAAGGTGCAGCGCAACGCCGACGGCAGCCAGGTGGAGATCGCCCGCGAGTTCGGCTTCAACGACTACGTCAAGACAACCGAGGTCGACTTCACCCCGGCGCGCAACTACTGGAAAGCCACTGCAGGTTATTGGGCCAAGGTGCGCCAGCGCTGGGACGGCTTCCTCGGTCAGGCCCCGGGCGTGCACCTGAAGACCAGGATCGATGGCATGGCGATGATCATTCCGCTGTTCACCCAGGCCGAAGCGATCCAGTCCGGCAAGCAGGTGAAGGACGCGCAGATCGACGAGGTCTTCGCCAAGTACGTGGAAAAGGCGCCGAAGGAAGGCTGATCGCCGCGATGGAGATGGGTGCCGGGCGTACCCGGCACCGCATCCACCGGCTGCCGGTGGGGCCGGGCTTGCTCGGCACGCCATCCGGAGGCGCAACCGCCTCAGGCCTCGCGCAACGCCAGTGCCGGCGGCGTATGCAGGATCGCCCGCGTACCCCACCAACCCGCCAACAGGCTCAACCCGATGCCGACCACGCCGCCGATCAGCAGGCCGGGCCAGGGCGGCAGCAACGGCAGCTCAAACACCTTCTGCGAGACCGCCACGCCAATCGCAGCGGCCGCGCCCACCGCCAGCATCGCCGCCAGCGTGCCCAGCGCGCCGAACTCCACCAGCACCGCGCCACGCAGCTGGCGCCGGGTCGCGCCCAGCGTGCGCAGCACCGCGCTGTCGTAGCGGCGCTCGCCGGCGGTGGCCTGCAGTGCGGCCAGCAGCACCAGCACGCCGGCCAGCAGGCTGAACACCATCACCAGCTGCACCGCCTGCGCCACGCGCTCCATCACATCGCGCACCTGCGAAATCACCGCATCCACGTCCAGCAGCGACAGGTTCGGCTGCGCGCGTACCAGTTCGCCCAGGCCCGCCGCTTTGCCGGCCGGCAGATGGAAGGCCGACAGCAGGTTGTGCGGGGTGTCGCCTACCGCATTCGGGTTCAGCAACACGAAGAAGTTCGGCCGGAAGGTGTTCCAGTCGGCCTTGCGCACGCTGGTGACGGTGAACTCGCGTTCCTGCTCGCCCACTGCAATGGTGATGCGATCGCCCGGATACACGCCGTAACGCTTGGCCCAGCCGATTTCCACCGAAGCTTCCGGCGCGGTGCTGTCGGCTTTCCAGAACGTGCCATTGACCAGCGTATTGGCCGGCGGGAAGGTGCTGCGCCAGCTGAAGTTCAGTGGCCGGTTCTCGTCATCGTCATCGCGCTGGCCGCCCTGGGCCGGTTGCCCGTCCTGTCCTGGCTCGCGGTCTACGCGCAGCGGCGGCTTGCCGTTGATCGCGATCAGCCGTCCGGTGGCCATCGGTTCGATGCTGGCGTCGTTGGCGCCCAGTCCACGCAATGCGGCCAGCACACTGTCGCGCTGCTCGGGCTGGATGTTGATCAGGAAGTAATTCGGCGTATCCGCAGGCAGTCGCTCGCGCCATTGCTGCAGCAGGCCGGGGCCGGTCACCGCCAGCAGCAACAGCGCGCACAGCGACAGCGACAGCCCGACCAGCTGCATCACCGCGAGCAGCCGGCGCCGGGTCAGCGCGGCCAGGCCGAGCCGCCAGTGGCCGTGCAGGCGGTGCTGCAGGCCGCGCAGCAGCTGCAGCAGCACGAAGCCGACCACACCGGCGGCCAGCGCCAGCGCGGCCAGGCCGCCCAGCACCCACAACGCCAGCTTCAGGTCGCCGGTGACTTGTACCGCCAGCAGCAGGCTGGCCGCCAGCGCTGCCACATAGGCCAGCAACGACGCCGGCGGCAGGGCGGCGAAGGAACGGTTGAGCACGCGCATCGGCGGTACCCCGCGCAGGCGCAGCAGTGGCGGCAGGCCGAAGCCGAACAGCAGCAGCAGGCCGATGCCGGCGCCGGTCAGCGCAGGCATCGCCTCGGGCAACGGCAGGCGTTGCGGCACCAGGCTGCCCAGCACCTGCACCAGGCCTTCCTGCGCGGCCATGCCCAGGCCGATGCCGAGCGCACAGGCCGGCACCGCCAGCATCAGCAGCTGCAGTGCCAGGCCCAGCAGGATGTCGCGCTGGCGCGCACCCAGGCAGCGCAGGATCGCCACCTGGTCGATGCGGCGCAGGGCGAAGCGGTTGGCCGCCAGCGCCGTGGCCACGCCGGCCAGCAGTACCGCCAGCAGCGCGCTCAGGCCGAGGAAGCGGCCGGCCAGGTCGAAGGCCTGGCGCACGCCGCGCTGGGTGTCATCCACGCTCAGCAGGCGCAGGCCTTTCACCTGCGGCAGCAACCACTGGCGCAGCGCGGCAACCTGATCGGCTGGTCCGGCGAACATCAGCCGGTAGTTGATGCGGCTGCCCGGGCCGAGCAGTCCCGTGCCGTCCACGTCGGCGCGGTTGACCAGCAGGGTGGGGGAGAGCGTCAGCAGGTCGCCACCGGTGTCGGGCTCGGCCTCGATGATGCCGGCGATGCGCAGCGTGCCGGCGCCGAACTCGAGATCATCGCCGGCCTTCAGCCCGAGCCCCTGCAGCAGGCGTGGGTCGGCATAGGCCTGGCCCTTGGGCGGCATGCCGGCGTCTGCGATCAGCGCCCCGCCGGGCGTGGCCCGTACCCGCAGCGTGCCGCGCAGTGGATAGCCCGCCTGCACCGCCTTGATGCTGGCCATCTGGCTGGCATCGCCGTTGAACAGCACGCTGCCGAAGCTGGCGATGCGGGTGTAGGCCAGTCCACGCCGTTGTGCCTCGTCGGCGAATGCCTGCGGCGGGTCATCACGCCCGGCGATGCCGAGATCGCCACCGAGCATTTCCGCCGCGCTGCCGGTCAGCGCCAGGTTGACCCGGTTCACCAGCGTGCCCACCGCGGTCATCACCGCCACGCCCAGCACCAGTGCGGCGAACACCGTCAGCAGGTCGCCGGCCAGCGCCTCGCGACGCAGTGCGCGCCACGCGTGGCGCAGCACGTTCATGCCTGTGCCCCACGCTCGACCGGCAGCAGGCGGCCGTCATCGATGCGGTGGATGTACTGGCAACGCTGCGCCAGGCGCAGGTCGTGGGTGACCAGTACCAGGGTGGTGCCGCTGCCGGCGTTGAGGTCGAACAGCAGGTCGCTGACGTGCTGGCCGGTGGCATGGTCCAGCGATCCCGTCGGTTCGTCGGCAAACAGGATGCGCGGGCGGGTGACGAAGGCACGCGCCAGTGCCACGCGCTGCTGCTCGCCACCGGACAGCTGGCGCGGGTAGTGGCGGGCGCGATGGGAGAGGCCGACCTGGGCCAGCACTTCATCGACCCGCGCGCGATCCTCGCGCCCGGCCAGCTCCAGTGGCAACGCGACGTTCTCGGCGGCGGTCAGCGCCGGCAGCAGATGGAAGCTCTGGAACACGAAGCCAACCTCGCGCGCGCGCAGCTGGGCCCGCGCTTCTTCATCGAGGTCGCCCAGGTCCTGGCCCGACAGCGCAATGCGGCCGCGGCTGGGCAGGTCCAGCCCGGCCAGCAGGCCGAGCAGGGTGGTCTTGCCCGAACCGGAGGCGCCGACGATGGCCGCGCTGGTGCCTTCATGGACGGTCAGGGTGATGTTGTCCAGTATGTGGACTTCACCCTCCGGGCCTTGCACGGATTTGCCGACCTGGTCGACGGCGATGGCGACGGGCGCGCTGCGGGGGGACAGGCTGTCGATGAGGAGACTCCAATGCGCAAGACGGGATGGAGCCGGCGAGCCGGCGCGATGATGGTGCTGCTGCTAGGGTTCCTGCTGTTGCCGGGGCTGGCCTGTGCCAAAGGTCCGGCCGGCACCGTGCTGGTGCTCGGCGACAGCCTCAGTGCCGCCCACAATATCCCTGCCGACGCCGGCTGGGTCAGCTTGCTGCAACAGCGGGTCAGGCAGCAGTCGAAAACCCCGGCGCGCATCGTCAACGCCAGCATGAGCGGGGAAACCACCGCCGGCGCGCTGACCCGCCTGCCGGGCCTGCTGGCCAGGGAGAAGCCGACCGTGGTGGTGATCGCGCTGGGCGGCAATGACGCGCTGCGCGGGCTGACCCCGGCGCAGGTGCAGGGCAACCTGGGAAAAATGGTGCAGGCCAGCCAGAAGGCCGGCGCCAAGGTGCTGCTGCTGGGCATCGACGTGCCCCCCAACTACGGACCGGCCTACCGCCAGCGCCTGGCCGCGGCCTACAAGGCGCTGGCCACGCAGTACAAGGTGCCGCTGCTGCCGTTCCTGCTGGAGGGCGTGGCCCTGCAGCCGGGCATGATGCAGGCCGACGGCCTGCACCCCACGGCGCAGGCGCAGCCGAAGGTGCTGGACAACGTCTGGCCGCTGCTCAGGCCGCTGCTCTGAACCGTTTGTGTACCTCTTGACGGAACTTCACATCGCGTCCACCGTCGATCCGGCATGTTTCACAAAGCTGAAGTTAGAGGGAATCACATGCGTCAGACGAAGGAGACCTCCGGCTTGGTGCTGGTGGTCGAAGACAACCGCAACATCTCCGAGATGATCGGGGAATACCTGGAAGGTCGCGGCTTCGAAGTCGACTATGCACAGGACGGCCTGGATGGCTACCGCCTCGCGGCGGAGAACAGCTATGACGTCGTGGTGCTCGATCTCATGTTGCCGCGCCTGGACGGCATCGAAGTGTGCCGTCGCTTGCGCAACGATGCGCGCAAGTCCACGCCGGTGCTGATGCTCACGGCACGCGACACGCTGGACGACAAGCTCACCGGCCTCGGGTTCGGCGCCGATGACTACCTGACCAAGCCGTTCGCGATCCAGGAGCTGGAAGCCCGCCTGCGCGCGCTGATCCGTCGCGAACGCCGCCAGGTCGGTTCGGAGGTGCTGAAGGTCGCCGACCTGGTCCTTGATCCGGTCAGCATGCGGGCTACCCGTGCCGGCACCGAGCTGCAGCTGTCGCCGATCGGCCTGCGCCTGCTGACCATCCTGATGCGCGAATCGCCGCGCGTGGTCACCCGCCAGGAGATCGAACGCGAGATCTGGGGCAATGGCCTGCCGGATTCGGACACCCTGCGCAGCCATCTGTACAACCTGCGCAAGATCATCGACAAGCCGTTCGACCGTCCGCTGCTGCACACCGTGCAGAGCGCCGGCTACCGCATTGCCGATATTGCCCAGCCGATGGCCTGATCGGGCCCCGGCCTGTGCAGCATCAGGCCCGGCCGGGCAACGACCCCGCACCGGGCACGGATGACCGGCCGGCGTTGCCGCCGGTCATCCTCCGTGCACGACGACGGCGCAGCGCGCTGCCTATAATCGCAGCGCTCTGACCGGGACCCCGCAATGCCGCACGGCCTGCCGCGCAAGATCCGTATCGCCTTCATCCTGCAGGCAGTCCTGGCCAGCCTGGGCATCCTGCTCGGTGCCTGGCTGGTCTCGCTGGTGATCAAGCACAGCCTGGTCGGCGCCGCCCTGCGCGAGGAAGCGGCCTATTACTGGACGCTGCACGAGGCGTCGCCGGTGCAACCGCCGCCCAACACCCACAACATCCGCGGCTACCTGCTGGAAAGCGGGCAGTCGGCACTGTCATTGCCGGCCAACCTGCGCACCCTGGAGCCTGGCTTCCACGAGCTGCCCCAGGACGACCAGCTGGTGCTGGTCGACGTGCGCCCTGCCGGTCGCCTGTACCTGGTGTTCCTGCGCTCGCGCGCGGAGATGCTGGCGTTCTGGTTCGGCATCGTGCCGGTGCTGCTGACCCTGTTGGCGGTGTATGGCGCCAGCTGGGTCACCTACCGTGCCTCCAAACGACTGGTGTCGCCGGTGAACTGGCTGGCGCGGCGCGTCTCGCGCTGGGACCCGGGCCACCCCGAAGCGGCCGATCTGGAGCCGAACAAGCTGCCGGCGGACATGCAGGGCGAGACCCGCCAGCTGGCGGCCGCACTGCATTCACTGGCCAACCGGGTCAGCGCGCACGTGGCGCGCGAGCGCAACTTCACCCGTGATGCCAGCCATGAGCTGCGCACGCCGTTGACCGTCATCCGCGTGGCCAGCGACATGGCCCTGGGCGATGAAACCCTGCAGCCGCGCCTGCGCCGCAGCCTGCAGCGCATCCAGCGTGCAGGCCGTGACATGGAAGCGGTGATCGACGCGTTCCTGATCCTGGCCCGCGAGGCCGATGTCGAACCGCAGATCGAGGTGTTCGACGTCAACGACATCGTCCGCTACGAGGTGGACAACGCCAACGAGCTGCTGGGCAACCGGCCCGTATCGGTGCACCTGCACGGCGAAGGCCCGGTACAGCTGCACGCACCGCCGCGGGTGCTGCAGGTGGTGGTCAGCAACCTGGTGCGCAATGCCTGCAGCTACACCGACGAAGGGCGTATCGACGTGCACGTGCTCAATGACCGGGTGGTGGTGCGCGATACCGGCATCGGCATGTCCGCCGAGGCGCTGTCGCGCGCGTTTGAACCGTTCTACCGCGCCGAGCCGAGCCGTCCGCAGGGCACCGGCCTGGGCCTGTCGATCGTGCGCCGGCTGTGCGACCGCTTCGGCTGGAAGGTCAGCCTGGCCAGCGAGCCGGGCAAGGGCACCGAGGCCACGGTGGTGTTCCGCTGATCCTCCGACCCCATTGCCCGTGATTCAGTAGATCCACGCCATGCGTGGATGGGGTTGCAGTAGCGCCGGGCCATGCCCGGCGTCCGCAGTCCCTCAGTTGCAGTTGACCTTCGGCGCCAGCGCCCTGGTCCAGATCGCATAGCCGGCCGGGGTCATGTGCAGCATGTCCTCGCGGAACAGCGTCGCATCCGGCTGGCCATCGGTGCCGAGCATCGGCGTGTAGATGTCGGTGAAGCCGGTATTGGGCAGCCTCGCCAGTGCAGCCTTGATCAGCGTGTTGGCTTCGTTGATCGCCGGCAGCAGGTGCGCGCGCGACGGGCTCGGCTTGATCGACAGGTACTCCACCCTGGTCTTCGGCAGGTCGCGATGCACGCGCTGCACGAAGGCAACCACGTCGTCGCGCACCTGCACGGGGCTGCGACCGCTGTTGAGGTCGTTGTCGCCCGCGTAGAAGAACACCTTGCAGGGCGCATACGGCACCACGATGCGGTCGGCGTACCAGGTGCTGTCGCGCACTTCCGAGCCGCCGAAGCCGCGGTTGAACACTGGCTGGCCAGGGAAGTCGGTGGCCAGGCTCTCCCAGAAGCGGATCGAGGAGCTGCCGATGAACTCGATGCCACCGCGCGGCGGCGGGTTGGACTGGTCGGCGCCGGCGAAGCGGGCCATGTCGCCGGCCCAGGCCACGTTGGAAACCTGTTCGGGCACCCGCGGCGACTCGGCCGGGCTCAGCGCCTGGGCCAGCGGTGCGGCAGTCAGCAGGCCCAGCATCAGCAGGCAGGTACGGCGACGGGACATCAGGCGCTCCAGCAGGCAAGGGGGGCATCCATCATAGGAGCATGCCCGGGCCGTTGCTTGCCCCTGGCAGGCCGTTCAGTGGGCCGGCGCGGGCTGCGGTTGGCGGCCTTGTGGCAAAATGGCCGCCATCTGCCTATTCCTGTGCACCCATGATTCCCTGCCGTGCGTCTGAGCGGTCGCTGCGCCGCGCCCCCGTTGCTGGATGTTCCATCCGTGGCTGATCAGTTCGGCCACCTGCCGCGCGGCCCGCGCCGCATCTTCCAGGCCGCCCGCTGGTCCTGGCAGGGCCTGCGCGCTGCCTGGCTGCACGAGTCCTCGTTCCGGCTTGAGGTCTACCTGCTGATCCTGCTGACGCCGATCGCGATCTGGCTGGGCCAGACGCCGGTCGAACGCGCGCTGCTGATCGGCTCGATGCTGCTGGTGCTGGCGATGGAACTGGCCAACTCGGCCATCGAAGCGGTGATCGAACGCTACGGCAGCGAGATCCATGAGCTGGCCGGCCGCGCCAAGGACATGGGCTCGGCGGCGGTGTTCGTGCTGATGATGAACGTGCTTCTGTGCTGGGCGCTGGTCGTGGTCCCGCATGCAATGGCCGGCAAATACGGCTGATCCCTCATTCCCCCTTGTTGAAGACTTCCCATGTCCCTTGAGTTTCTTGCCGATCCGAATGTCTGGTTGACCCTGTTCACGCTGAGCGCGCTGGAAATCGTGCTCGGCATCGACAACCTGGTGTTCATCTCCATCGCCGTCAGCAAGCTGCCAGAGCACCGCCGCCCGTTCGCGCGTCGGCTCGGCATCGCGGTGGCCTGTATCACCCGTATCGGCCTGCTGGTATCGCTGGCGTACCTGGCGCACATGCAGGCGAACCTGTTCACCGTGGCCGGCATGGGCATTTCCATCCGCGATCTGGTGCTGATCGTTGGTGGCCTGTTCCTGATCATCAAGGGTTGGATGGAGATCAAGGAAATGATCACCGGTGGCGAGGATGAAGATCCGAGCACGACCAAGACCTCGGCCGTGTTCGGCTACGTGATCGCGCAGATCGCGGTCATCGACATCGTGTTCTCGCTGGACTCGGTGATCACCGCGGTCGGCATCGCTGACCACGTGCCGGTTATGGTCGCCGCGATCCTGCTGTCGGTGGCGGTGATGCTGCTGGCCGCCAACCCGCTGGGCCGCTTCATCGACGCCAACCCGACCGTGAAGATGCTGGCGCTGGCCTTCATCCTGCTGATCGGTGCGGTGCTGATCCTGGATGGCCTGGACGTGCACATTCCCAAGCCCTACATCTACGCCGCGATGGGCTTCTCGGTGCTGGTGGAGTGGCTGAACCTGCTGATGCGGCGCCGCGCCCGCGAGCACAACGTGCCGGGCGCCGGTAACTGGTAAGCGCATGACCCCGAACCCCCGGCCAACGCCGGGGGTTCTTCGTTCTGCCTTGTAGAGCCGAGCCCGTGCTCGGCTGACCGGCAGGAAGCAGCCGAGCATGGGCTCGGCTCTACACCGGCACTGCGGCTTTTGCACTTGTGGCTGCGTTCCGGCCTCCACTTGTGAACCAGGATCAACAGTGTTTTCCCGGGGCGAGGCTTAATCCGGCGCAGCAAAGCGCGCAGGCTACGCACTCCCGATTCCCGCCCCCCCAGGACTCTCCCATGAATTCCAGAGCCGCCTTGCTGGCGCTTGCCGTTGGCGCCTTCGCCATCGGAACCACCGAGTTTGCCCCGATGGGCCTGTTGCCGGTCATCGCCGACGGCGTCGGCGTTGGCATCCCCACTGCGGGCATGCTGATCACCGCCTATGCCGTGGGCGTGATGCTGGGCGCGCCGGTGATGACCCTGCTGATGGGGCGTTTCGGCAAGCGCACCGCGCTGATGCTGCTGATGTCGATCTTCGTGGTCGGCAACCTGCTGTCCGCGCTGGCGCCGAACTACGGGCTGCTGCTGCTGTCGCGCCTGGTCACCAGCCTCAACCACGGTGCCTTCTTCGGCATCGGTGCGGTGGTCGCCGCCAGCCTGGTGCCAAAGGAAAAGCAGGCTGCTGCCGTGGCCACCATGTTCATGGGCCTGACCATTGCCAACATCGGTGGCGTGCCGCTGGCGACCTGGGTCGGCCAGCAGCTGGGCTGGCGCCTGTCCTTCGCCGGTACTGCGGCGTTGGGCCTGATCGCGATCACTGCGTTGGGCTTCGCGCTGCCGGCGTCCGCGCCGGGACCGCGCCCGGACGTGCGCCGCGAACTGAAGGCGATCCTGCAGCCGCAGGTGCTGCTGGCCATGGCCACCACCGTGCTTGGTGCGGGTGCGATGTTCACGCTGTACACCTACGTCGCACCGGTGCTGACCGAGTTGACCGGCGCCTCCAATACCTTCATCGCGGTGTCGCTGGCCCTGATCGGCATTGGTTTCACCCTCGGCAACGGCATCGGTGGGCGCATGGCTGACTGGTCGCTCGATGGCGCCACCCGTATCCTGCTGGCTGCCCTGGCGGTGCTGATGTTCGTGCTGCCGCTGGCCTTCATGAGCCACGCCACCGCGGCGCTGGGTGTACTGCTGTTCGGTGCGGCGACCTTCGCCCTCGTGCCGCCGCTGCAGATCCGGGTGATGCAGGTGGCCAGCGAGGCGCCGGGCCTGGCGTCGTCGATCAACGTGGGTGCATTCAACCTGGGCAACGCTGTGGGTGCGGCGCTGGGTGGTGCGGTGATCAGCTCGGGCCTGGGCTACGCCGCCATTCCGGTGGCCGGTGGCCTGCTGGCCGCGTCGGGCCTGCTGCTGGCATGGCTGGGGCGTAGCCGCACTGCGGTGGCTGAGGCCTGCTGAGTGATATGGAGTTCCGGCAGGGCTTGCAGCCCTGCACCCGCTAAAGGCGAAGGCAACCGCCGAAGCAACAGCAACCGCAACAGCCGGCGCTGGTTTTCTGAGGGTTGGGCGGGGCGGTGTGGGTTGGCAGGACACGCCGTGAACCCACCATGGGGGCTCGATGGCGCCATCCATGGCGCCAACGGTCCTGCCAACCCGCACCGCCCCACCTCCGACAGATTGCCGCGATCGGTCGGAACGGCGTTCTGCTTTGGTAGGTGTCGACCTTGGTCGACACGAATGCCTGAAGCACCGGCTTTTGCTTTTGATTTTTCTTTTGATCTTCCCGCGGTGCGCAGGAAATTGTCCGTGGCCGGGAGGGTGGGTCGGCTGGGGGCGTGAGCCGCATGGATGCGGCGATCGAGCTTACATGGACGTACTTGCAGCGGCCCCCAGCCGACCCACCCTCCCGGCCCACCCCGAGCTGGGGACCACACCGCGGAGGGGGCGGCGCCCGATGGCCGGTCTTTCACCCGAACCATGGCATGCTCGGCGCCAAGCCCACCCGGAACCTCCGCCATGCGCCTGTTCACCCGTGTCCTGCCCCTGATGCTGCTGGCCTCCCTGCTGTCCGGCTGCGGCTACAACGCCATCCAGCAGAAGGACGAGGCGGTCAAGGCCAGCTGGTCCGAAGTGCTCAACCAGTACAAGCGCCGCGCCGACCTGGTGCCCAACCTGGTGCAGACCGTCAAAGGTTTCGCCAGCCAGGAAGAGCGCGTGCTGACCGAAGTCACCAACGCCCGCTCGCGTGTCGGCCAGATCAACGTCAACGCCGATGACGAAGCCTCGCTCAAGCAGTTCCAGCAGGCCCAGGGCGAACTGGGTAGTGCGCTGTCGCGGCTGCTGGTGGTGACCGAGAACTATCCGGTGCTGAAGTCCGACCAGAACTTCCGCGACCTGCAGGCGCAGCTGGAAGGCACTGAAAACCGCATCACCGTCGCCCGTGGCCGCTACATCCAGCAGGTGCAGGACTACAACACCTACATCCGTTCGTTCCCGCAGGTGATCACCGCCAAGATCTTCGGCTACAAGACCAAGCCGAACTTCACGGTGGACAACGAAGCGCAGATCTCCAACGCACCGGCGGTGGATTTCGGCAACGCGCCGCAGCAGCAGCCGGCACCGCAGCCGGGCCACTGACCGATGCGCCTGGCCACTGCGCTGCTGGCCCTGCTGCTGTGGCTGCCGCTGGCGGCACAGGCTCAGCAGCTGGCGCCGATTCCGGCGCTGGACTCGCCGGTGGTCGACACCACCGGCACGCTGGAGGCTGCGCAGAAGCAGGCACTGGTGCAGCAGGCGCTGGACCTGCAACAGCGCAAGGGCAGCCAGCTGCAGGTGCTGGTGGTACCCACCACCCAGCCGGAGGACATCGCGCAGTACACCACGCGGGTCTTCGACCAGTGGCAGATCGGCCGCAAGGGCGTGGATGACGGCGTGCTGCTGGTGGTGGCCAAGGACGACCGGCGCGTGCGGATCGAGCCGGGTTACGGTCTTGAAGGCGCGATTCCCGATGCCATCGCCAACCGGGTCATCCAGGAATACCTGGTGCCGCGTTTCCGCGCCGGCGACTACGCTGGTGGCATCACCGATGCAACTGCGGTGCTGGTCAAGCTGATCGATGGCGAAGCGTTGCCGGCCCCGGTCAGCGGTCATCGCGGGCGCGAGCCCGGCGGTGGCGGCGACACCTGGTTCCTGGCGCTGTTCATCGGCGTGTTCGCCGGCAGCATCCTGCGCGGCGTGTTCTCGCGCGTACCGCGACCGCTGCGCGGCCTGCTCGGCGGTGCCGGTGCGGCGCTGGCGGCGTTCCTGTTCACCTCCACCCTGCTGGCCAGTGGCCTGGCCGGCGTGGTTGGCCTGATCGTGGCGATGCTGTCCGGCCACCCGGGGCGCTTTGCCGGCGGTGGTGGCTGGGGCGGCGGCAGCTGGGGCGGGGGAGGCGGCTTCGGCGGTGGTGGTGGATTCGGCGGTGGTGGCGGCTGGGGCGGCGGCGGTGGCCGTTCCGGTGGCGGTGGCGCTTCGGGAGGCTGGTGATGATCCAACGTCTGTTCCGCCATGTATGTTCGCCGTCGGTACGTCGCGCGTTCCCGCCAGCCACGCTGCAGGCGATCACCGAGGCCATCGCGGCCGGTGAGCAGCGCCACGGCGGTCAGGTGATGTTCGCGGTGGAGGCCGATCTGCCGCTGGCCGCGTTGTGGCACAAGGTCACCCCGAGGCAGGCCGCCGAGCATGCCTTCGCACGCCTGCGCACCTGGGACACCGCTCACAACAACGGGGTGCTGATCTACCTGCTGCTGGCCGACCATGCCATCGAGATCGTCGCCGACCGCGGCCTGCATGGCCGGGTCAGCCCGGCGCAGTGGCAACGGGTCTGCACCCATCTGCGCGAGGGCCTGCGTGGTTCCCATCCGGTGGAAGCGCTGCAGGATGCCATCGACGAGGTCTCCAGCCTGATCGAAGGGCACTTCCCGGCCTCGACGCGGTCGAACGATGACGCGTTGCCGAACTCGCCCCAGCTTCTTGGTTGAGCCGGGGCGGCACTGGCCCGAGAATAGGCGTTCAACCGCAAGGCACCTTCCATGATCTATTTCCACGACATCGACCCCATCGCCCTCTCGCTGGGGCCGATCAAGGTGCACTGGTACGGCATCATGTACCTGCTCGGCTTCACTGCGGCCTGGCTGCTGGGCCGCACGCGCATCGCCGCCGGGCGCCTGCCGGGCGTCGATGCCAACGGCTTCTCCGACCTGTTGTTCTACGCCATGCTTGGCGTGGTGCTGGGCGGGCGCATCGGCTACATGCTGTTCTACGCGCTGGGCGATTTCCTGCACAACCCGCTGCTGCTGTTCAAGGTGTGGGACGGCGGCATGAGCTTCCATGGCGGCCTGCTGGGCGTGCTGGGTGCCTGCTGGTGGTGGTCGCGCAAGCACGCGCTGCACTTCTTCGACACCATGGATTTCATGGCGCCGCTGGTACCGCTGGGCCTGGGCTTCGGCCGCATCGGCAACTTCATCGGCGCCGAGCTGTGGGGCAAGTACACCGACGGCACGTGGGGCGTGGTGTTCCCGTCGGGCCTGCCGGCGCCGCTGAACCAGTTGGACCACGCGACCCTGCAGGCGCAGTTCGCCACCGGCGCGCTGAACCAGTTCGCCCGCCATCCCTCGCAGCTGTATGAAGCGTTCCTGGAAGGCCTGGTGATGTTCGTGGTGCTGTGGACGGTGTCGGCCAAGCCGCGCCACCGTTACCTGGTCGGCGGCCTGTTCGCGCTGATGTACGGCCTGTTCCGCTTCGCCGTCGAATTCGTACGCATGCCCGACAACGGCGTCTATGTGGCCTTCGACTGGCTGACCCGTGGCCAGATCCTCAGCCTGCCGCTCATCGCCTTCGGCCTGGTGCTGCTGGCGATGTCGCGCCGCGCGCCGGTGCTGCAGCCGCAACCGGTGACGGCTGCGGAGGGCAAGGCATGAAGGCTTACCTGGACCTGCTCTCGCACGTGCTCGAGCACGGCGCCGAGAAGAGCGACCGCACCGGCACCGGTACCCGCAGCGTGTTCGGCTGGCAGATGCGTTTCAATCTGGCCGACGGCTTCCCACTGGTCACCACCAAGAAACTGCACCTGCGCTCGATCATCCATGAGCTGCTGTGGTTCCTGAAGGGCGATACCAACATCGGCTACCTGAAAGACAACCAGGTACGCATCTGGGACGAGTGGGCCGACGAGAACGGCGACCTCGGCCC
This sequence comes from Stenotrophomonas sp. DDT-1, assembly GCF_001580555.1. Taxonomy (NCBI): domain Bacteria; kingdom Pseudomonadati; phylum Pseudomonadota; class Gammaproteobacteria; order Lysobacterales; family Lysobacteraceae; genus Stenotrophomonas; species Stenotrophomonas sp. DDT-1. Next base: position 20,700 of record NZ_LEKR01000005.1, on the reverse strand, counting down.
GGTCTATGGCAGGCAGTGGCGCAGCTGGGCCACCGCCGATGGCCGCGAGATCGACCAGATGCAGTGGCTGGTGGACGAGATCAAGCGCAACCCCGATTCGCGCCGGCTGGTGGTCAGCGCCTGGAACGTGGGCGAGCTTTCGCAGATGGCGCTGATGCCGTGCCACAACCTGTTCCAGTTCTACGTGGTGGACGGCAAGCTCAGCTGCCAGCTGTACCAGCGCAGCGGCGACATCTTCCTCGGCGTGCCGTTCAACATCGCCAGCTATGCGCTGCTGACCCACATGGTGGCGCAGGCCACCGGCCTGGGCGTGGGCGACTTCGTGCATACGCTGGGCGATGCGCACCTGTATTCGAACCACTTCGAGCAGGCGCGCGAGCAGCTGTCGCGTGAACCGCGCGCGCTGCCGAAGCTGTGGTTGAACCCGGAGGTGACCGACCTGTTCGGTTTCCGGTTCGACGACATCCGCATCGACGGCTATGACCCGCACCCGGCGATCAAGGCGCCGGTGGCGGTGTGAGTGCCATGAAGCTCTCGATGATCGTGGCGTTGGACCGCAACCGTGGCATCGGCCAGGGCAATGCAATGCCCTGGCACCTGCCGGATGATTTCAAGCATTTCAAGGCGCTCACCCTGGGCAAGCCGATCCTGATGGGGCGCAGGACGGCCGAGTCGATCGGCCGCGTACTGCCGGGGCGGACCAACCTGGTGCTGACCCGCAGCGGCCAGGTGCCGTTCGCGGGCATGCGCGCGGTGGCGTCGCTGGACGAGGCGAAGGCGATTGCCGAAGGCGAGGGCGCCAGCGAGCTGTGCATCATCGGCGGCGGCGAGATCTTCCACCAGCTGCTGGACCAGGCCAGCGACCTGTACCTGACCTGGGTCGATGCCGAAGTCCCCGCCGACACCCATTTCCCCGAGGTGGAGGCGCAGGACTGGCGGGAAGTGAGCAGCGAGCCGCATCCGGCCGATGACCGCCACGCCTATGCGTTCCGCTTCGTGCACTACGTGCGCCGCTGAGGATGGTTTCCTGTAGAGCCGAGCCATGCTCGGCTGCTGTTGCCTGACACCTCCCGTAGCCGAGCATGGCCCGGCTCTACAGGGGCCTACGGCATCCGGTAGTGCCCGATGATCGCGTGCTGGAACAGCAGGTTCTCTTCACGCGTGCCGCGTGCGATGTTGTGCAGCACCAGCGGTGTGCCATTGGCCAGCCTCCGGTCGGAGACGATGCCGACATGCAGCAGACCGTTGCCGTTGAGCTTCCAGGCCACGATGTCACCGGCCGCATAGTCGGTGGCGAGGGCGGTGACCGGTTGCTGCCAGCCCTGCCGTTCGAACCAGCGCATCAGGTTCGGCACACGTCGATGATCAATGTTGCGGTCCGGCCGTGACAGGCCCCAGATCGCGGGATACGCGCTGAAGTTGCCGCGGATGTCTTCATGCACGCGCGCCTGCAGGTCCAGGCCCTGGCTGCGCAAGGCGCGCACCACCACGTCGGTGCACACGCCGCGATCAAGCGGGACGTCGCCGCCAGGATAGGACAGGACCTGGTAGGCGGGATCGTAACGGGTGGTGACGCCGATCTGCGCGCGCGCTGCAGCCACCAGTGGCGGCGAAGGCGCCTGTGGCTGCGATGGCGTGGCCGCGGCATTTCCGCCGCCGGTGGGAGCCGGGGCCGAAGCAGGCTGGCAGCCGCTGGCCAGGGCCAGCGTCAGCAGCAGCACCCTCCATGGTGCCCAGCCGCGTCGCGTCATGCCTGCGGCGGGGGACTGCTGTTGCCGGGGCCCGCAGAGCCACCACCACCACCACCTCGACGGCGACGACGGCGCGGGCCGCGATTGCCCGGGGTGGCGGCCGGAGCGTTACCGCCGCCCTGTTCCTTGCCCTGCACCGCAGCGGCGGGGCGCTCGTGCGCCGGTCGCGCCGGCGGGCGGGCGTGGGGTACGGGTGCCGGTACATCGCGGCCCGGCACCTGCACCACGCGCAGCTCGTCGGTATCGAGCTGGATCGCGGTCAGCTTGCCGCCCCAGACTGCGCCGGTGTCGATGGCGTGCACGCCCTGGGTGATGGTCAGGCCCAGCGCCGACCAGTGGCCGCAGACGATCTTGAGGTCGCGCTCGACCCGGCCCGGTACTTCGAACCAGGGGTAGAGTCCCTGTTCCTGCGTGCCGGGGGTGCCCTTGTCCTCGATGCCGATGCGCCCGCGCGGGGTGCAGTAGCGCATGCGGGTGAGCACGTTGATGATCGCGCGCGAACGGTCGTAGCCGGACAGGTTCGGCGCCCAGCTTGGCTTGTCGCCGTACATGTTGCGGAACAGCTTGCGGTAGCCGGCGCCGTGCAGCTGCACCTCGACTTCGGCAGCGTGCTTCTCTGCCATCTGCGTGGTCCACTTCGGCGCCAGGCCGGCGTGCACCATCATCCAGCCCAGCTCGCGATCCACATGCACCAGCTTCTGCAGGCGCAGCCAGTCCAGCAGTTCGTCGCGGTCCTCGGCCTGCACGATGCGCAGCAGGTCTGGGTTGACCTTGCGCTGCTCCTCTTCGGTGCGTGCACCGACGGCCAGCAGCGAAAGATCATGGTTGCCCAGCACCACCACGCTGTGCTCGCGAAGCGAATGCACCAGCCGCAGCGTTTCCAGCGACTGGCCGCCACGGTTGACCAGGTCGCCGCAGAACCACAGGGTGTCCTGGGCCGGGTCGAAGCGGATCTTCTCCAGCAACCGCTGGGTAACGTCGTAGCAGCCCTGCAGGTCGCCGATCGCCCACACACTCATCGTTCGGCCTCCGTGTCAGTGCAGGGTACGCGGCACGGCCAGCACGAACGGTGCGACCGGCGCGGCAAATTCGGTGCCATCGTCGGCGACCATGTCGTAGTGCCCCTGCATCGTCCCGTGATCGGTCCCCAGCATGACACCGGACGTGTAACGGAAGTCTTCACCGGGGCGCAGCCGCGGCTGCTCGCCGATCACCCCGTCGCCATCGACATGCTCGACACGGCCATTGGCATCGGTGATGCGCCAGTGGCGTGCGACCAGGCGTGCGGCGACCCGCCCCTGGTTGTGGATGCGGATCGTGTAGGCGAACGCAAAGCGACCGTCTTCGGGCGCGGATTGATCGTCGAGGAAGCGCGGCGCGACTTCGACGGAGATGGCATATACGTCAGCGTCTTCCATACCGGCAGTGTAATCAGGAGGCATTGGCCAAAGCGATGAATTCGGCCACGTCCAGCTGTTCGGCGCGGGCATCGGGACGCACGCCGGCAGCGATGAACTGCTCGGCGGACACCACATTGTTCAGGGCATTGCGCAGGGTCTTGCGGCGCTGCCCGAAGGCGGCCTTGACCACCTCGGCGAAGCGCGTGTGGTCGTTGATGCTGATCGAGGCCGGGTCACGCGGCACCAGCCGCACCACGGCCGAATCGACCTTCGGCGGCGGCCGGAACGCGCCCGGCGGCACCACGAACAGGGAGGTCACCTGGCAGTAGGCCTGCAGCATCACGCTGAGGCGGCCATACACCTTGCTCCCGGGGCCAGCCGCCATGCGGTCGACCACTTCCTTCTGCAGCATGAAGTGCATGTCGCGGATCACCGCGGCATGCTCCAGCGCATGGAACAGGATCGGCGAGGAGATGTTGTAGGGCAGGTTGCCGACCAGGCGGATCGGCTGGCCGTCGGCCAGTTCGGTGAAGTCCACGCGCAGCACGTCGCGGTGGACGATGGTCAGCTCGCCCAGCGGCTCGGCGGCGGCGGTCAGCGGCGCGATCAGGTCGCGGTCGAACTCGATCACCGTCAGCTTCGGGTGCACGCGCAGCAGCGGCAGGGTGATCGCGCCCTGGCCGGGTCCGATCTCGACCAGGCGGTCACCATCTTTCGGGTTGACCGCCATCACGATCTTGTCGATGTAGTGGCGATCGGCCAGGAAATGCTGGCCAAGCTGCTTCTTGGCCGGTGCGGTGAACACCGGGCCGGAGGGGGAATGCGGGGAATTCATGCGCTCAGTGTACGTTGCCGCGCCAGCTGCGCACACAGCGTCGTTGCCGCCTGCAGGCTGGAAGGATCGGCGATGCCGCGGCCGGCCAGGTCCAGCGCGGTGCCATGGTCGACCGCCACGCGCGGGTAGGGCAGGCCCAGGGTCAGGTTCACCGCCTGCTCGAAGCCGGAATACTTCAGCACCGGCAGGCCCTGGTCGTGGTACATCGCCAGCACGGTGTCGAAACCGGCCAGCTTGGCCGGCAGGAAGGCGGTGTCGGCCGGCAGCGGGCCGACCAGGTCCATGCCCTCCGCACGCAGGCGCTGCAGCAGCGGGATGACCAGGTCCAGTTCTTCGCGGCCCAGGTGGCCGTCTTCGCCGGCATGCGGGTTCAGCCCGAGCACCGCGATGCGCGGCGCAGGCAGGCCGAACTCGCGGCGCAGCGCGGCATGCACCGTGCGCAGGGTGTGTTCCAGGCTGGGCGCGGTGATCGCATCGGCCACCTCGCGCAGCGGCAGGTGGGTGGTGGCCAGCGCCACGCGGACAATGTGATTGGCCAGCATCATCACCACCTTCACTCCGGCCTGGTCGGCCAGCAGTTCAGTGGTACCACTGTAGGCAATGCCGCCTTCGTTGATGACCGCCTTGTGTACCGGGCCGGTCACCACACCGTGCAGCTCACCGGACAGGCAGGCCTGGCCGGCGCCGAGCAGGGCACCGATGACCGCGCTGGCATTGGCCGGATCGGCCTGGCCGAAGTGGCTGGGCGCCGCGTTGCGGACGGCGCGCAGGCGCAGATCGCCCGAAGCGCGTGCTTCGGCGTCCTCGGGCAGCAGTTGCAGGGGCAGGTTCAGCGCGGCCGCGGCCGCGCGCAGGGTGTCCGGGTCGGCGAAGGCCAGCAGCCGGCAATCTTCACGCGGCTGCTGGACGAGGCGGACACACAGCTCCGGGCCGATCCCGGCGGGCTCGCCCGGTACCAGAGCGAGCTCGGGGCGCATCGGTCAGGACTGCGGCGGAGTGGCGGTGTTTTCCGCGCGGTCGCCGCTGCGGAAACTGACGTAGGCTTCGCCACGCAGTTCCTGCAGGAAGCGGTTGTACTCGTCTTCCAGCTTGCGACGGCCGATGGTCTCGCGGACCTGGGCACGCTGGTTGTCGGTGGTCACGTCGGTCTGGCGGGTCGCCACGCGCTGCACGATGTGCCAACCGGCGTCGGTGCGGAACGGCTGGCTGACGCCACCATCCTGCAGGCCACTCACCTGCTGGCCGAAGGCCGGACCGAACGCGTCAGCCGGGAACCAGCCGAGATCACCGCCCTGGCCCTTGCTGTTGTTGTCCTCGGAGGACTCCCTGGCAACGGTCTGGAAGTCGGCGCCGCCAGCAATGCGGGCGCGCAGGGTATCGATCTTGGCCTTGGCAGCAGCATCGGTCTGGTTGTCGTCCACGCGGACCAGGATGTGGCGGCCGTGGTACTCGGTGACCGTCTGCTCACCGGCGGCGGAACTGCTGTCACGCACTTCCACCAGCTTCAGCAGCTGGAAGCCGCTCGGGCCGCGGATCGGGCCGACCACCTCGCCCGGCTTCATCTTTTCCATCAACTGGGCAAAGGCCTGCGGGATTTCATCCAGGCTGCGCCAGCCCAGATCGCCGCCTTCCAGTGCGTTCGGGCTGTCCGAATAGCGCACGGCCGCCGCGTTGAAGTCCAGCTCGCCCTTGTCCAGCAGGGCCTTCACGCCATCGGCCTTCTTCTGGCCGGTGGCGATCTGGTCGGCGTTGGCACCGTCAGGCAGGGCGATCAGGATGTGCGCCAGGTGGTACTGGTTGCCTACCGTGGCCTGCTGCTTCAGCGCGGCGTCGACTTCACCCTCGCTGACGCTGATGCGGCTCTGCGCGAAGCTCTGGCGCAGGCGCTGCACGGTGATCTCGTCACGCACCGACGCGCGGAAATCGTTGAAATCGATACCGTCATGGGCCAGGCGCTGGCGCAGCGCGTCCAGGTTCGAACCGTTCTGCTGGGCGATGGCGTTCATCGCCTGGTTCAGCTCCTGGTCGCTGACACGGATGCCGCTGCCCTGGGCGCGGGCCACCTGCAGCTTGACCAGCACCAGGCGTTCGAGCACCTGGCGGCTGAGCACGTCTTCCGGCGGCAGCTGGTTTTCACGGCCAGCGTACTGCGCCTTGATGTTGGCGATCGCACGCTGGAGCTCGCTCTGCAGGATCACGTCCTCGTCGACGACAGCAGCGATGCGGTCAAGCGGCTGCGCCTCCTGGGCAAGCACCTGCAGGGGGGCGGACACGCTGGACACCGCCAGCAGCGAGGCGAGAAGAACGGGGAAGCGCTTGGTCATGGGATCAGGTTCGGATCGTAGTCATCCCGGGTCGCCCCGGTGTTGCTCGGCGGCACGAGATAGAGGTCGTCGCGGTTGTAGCCGAGGATAGCACGGCGCAGGGTACGGTCCGTGTCCTGCCCCAGGGAGCTCAGGCCCTTGAGCACGAACTCCACCTGGATGGAGTTGTTCATCTCGCCTTCGCGGTTGCGGACGTAACGGCGGGCGACCGCACGCACGGCCAGGCAGCAGCTGTCCCACTGGACACCGCCGATGATTTCCAGCGGCTCCTTGTCTTCCAGCGAGTAGTAGTAGCGGCCGACCAGGCTCCAGCGGGGGTTCAGCGGGTACAGGAACGACAGGTCGGCCTGCTTCAGCAGGTCGGTGCCGTCCGGGTTGATGCGGTGGCGGTATGTCAGGTTGACCACGCCATCGTTGGGCATCAGGTAACGGGCGCGGACGCTGGCCAGGTCCTCACGCTTGTACTTGGGGTCCCACTGATAGGTCGCGCTCAGGGTCCAGCGGTCGTTGACCATGTAGTTGGCATCGGCGATCCAGGCCGACTTGCCCTTTTCCACCGGCGGGCCACCCGGCACGGCGGTCACCCGCGACTCGTCGAAGTACTGGATCTGGCCGATGGCAGCCGAGAAGCGTTCCTTGCCGGTGGTCTGGTCGATGAAGCGGGTGCCCAGTGCCAGGGTCAGCTGGTTGGCATCGTTCTGGCGGTCGGCGCCGGTATAGCGCGAGTCGCGGAACAGCTGGCCCCAGCTGAAGGTGAAGTCACGGGTATCGAAGATCGGCAGCTCATCCTGGTTGCGGTACGGCGTGCGCAGGTAGAACAGGCGCGGTTCCAGTGTCTGCAGGAAGGACTTGCCGCGGATGCTGGTCTCGCGGTCGAAGAACAGGCCGGCGTCGATGCTGCCGATCGGCAGGCTGCGGCTGGGCGACGTGTTGCCCCGAAGCTGTTCCGGCGTGGCCGTGGTCGGGTCGATGCCCTGCGAGCGCAGGATCTGGGCCTGGATGCCTCTCACACCATCCACCAGGCCACGGTCCAGCTGATAGGCGGTGTAGCGGTAGGCCAGGGTCGGGGTCACATACCAGGCCGCACCACTGATCGGGAACGATACGTAGGGCTTCACATCCAGCCGCGAACCGCCACTGACACCGACGCCGTCGGTCCATCGGTACCCGTTGCGCGTGTACTGCAGATCCTCACCGGCGCTGGCGTCGTACTTGAAGTTGACGTCGTCGTGGGTGAAGCGCACGGCCTCGGCGTAGATGCCGGTTTCCAGCCACGGCAGGACCGGCTTGTCCCAGTTGAGGTACAGGCGCGGCTGGCGGTTGTACGGCAGCGCGCTTTCATTGAGCGTGTAGTCGGTCAGCTGCCAGCGGTCGGCCATGATGCCGGCCGTCCAGTTCCTGCCGGTGCCGTACAGGCCTACGGTGCTCTGCAGGTTCGAGGCAGTCACCCCGACCAGGCGGTTGGCGAAGTCCTCGACATAGCGCTCGTCGCTGACCCAGGCCAGGTTGGCGCGGGCCTGCCAGTGGCTGTCCACGTTGTGGTAACCGCTGAACATCACCCGGCCGCGGTCGCGGTCGCGCAGCTTGTCGTTGGGCATGAACGCGGTCAGCAGTTCACCGCGGCCGCCGTTGTAGAGATAGCGGAACTCGTTGTCGAGCATCAGGCCGCGCCGGCTCATGTAGCGCGGGGTCAACGTGTCGTCGTAGTTCGGCGCCAGGTTGAAGTAGATCGGCTGTGCGTAGTCGAATCCGTTGCGCCCGGACATGCCCAGCTGCGGGAACAGCAGGCCGGTCTTGCGGCGGTCATCGATCGGGAACTTGAAGTACGGCGCCCACAGCACCGGCACCTTGCCGATCCGCAGCACGGCGTTGCGGGCGGTGCCGAAGCCCTCGTCGTTGTCCACTTCGATCTGCGGCGCCGACAGCTTCCACACCGGCTGTGACGGGTCGCAGGTGGTGTAGGTGGAGCGGTGCATCTGGCCGACCGCGCCCTGCAGGTCGACCGACTCGGCATCGCCGTTGCCGCGGCGCGACACCAGCTGGTACTTGATGTCGGTGATCTTGTGGGTGTCGCTTTCCTGGTTGCCCTCGGCGCGCTTGGCGACCATGCGGATCGAGGAGTCCTGGTAGCGGACATTGCCGTCGGCGATGTAGTTGCCGCTCTCGGTATCGAAGCTGAGCTTGTCGGTGCCGACGAACTGGTCGCCGCGGCGCAGGGCCACGTTGCCTTCGTACTGCGGCACGGTGGTCGTGCCCAGCAGCTGGTCACCCTCGATGTCGGTCGGCTGCTGCTCGCGCGCAGCGCTGGCGGCGGCCTTGTCCTGCCCCGGGACCGGGGTGGGGGCATCGGTGAACGCGGGAATCACGTCGGTAGCCGGGCACAGGCCCCAGTTGAGCGGCTTTTCATCGGCCATTGCCGGCAGGCAGATGGCGATGCTCAGAGGCAGGGGAAGCAGGCGGAGGGCTCGGCGCACGCGGTTCGGATTCGGGCGAAAACGGACGGTAGCTTGCCCCATCCCTTGCATAGGGGCAATGAAGGACGCCGGAGCCTGCCGGCTCGGGTTCATCCGGAGACGCTGCCGGGAGGGGGCAGCAGCAGGGCCCGGACATGGGCCACGCTGCACTCGGCAAGGGCCTGCAGGTCATAGCCGCCTTCCAGCATCGAGACCACCCGGCCGGCCGCATGGCGGCGCGCCAGCGCATGAAGTTCCCGGGTGATCCAGGCGAAATCGTCGGTTTCCAGCATCAGGTCGGCCTGCGGGTCACGCAGGTGGGCGTCGAAGCCGGCCGAGATCAGCAGCAGCTGCGGACGGAAGTCGTCGATGGCCGGCAGCATCTCGTCGGCCCACACGTTGCGGAAGCGGAAACCGCCACTGCCCGGGGGCAGCAGGATGTTCATCAGGTTGCCGGCACCGCGGTCGCGGCGCAGGCCGGAATTGGGGAACAGGCCGGCCTGGTGGGTGCTGTAGTACGAGACCCGGGCGTCGTGCTGGAAGATGTCCTGGGTGCCGTTGCCATGGTGGACATCGAAATCGACCACCGCGATCCGCTCCAGCCCATGGCGGTCGCGGGCATGGGCCGCGGCAATGGCAATGTTGTTGAGCAGGCAGAAGCCCATCGCGGTGCTGCTGGTGGCGTGGTGGCCCGGGGGCCGCACCGCGCAGAAGGCCAGCGGGTCCTCGCCCAGCATCACCGCATCGACCGCGGCCACCCCGGCGCCGGCGGCGTGCACGGCGGCACTGGCCGAGCCCGGCGAGGTCCAGGTATCCATGTCCAGCTGGCGCAGCGGCGCGGTCTGCGGCTGCAGCACGAAGTCGAGCAGGGCACTGTCGTGGACCCGGGTCAGTTCGCCGAACTTGGCCGGCGGCGCCTCGCGCCAGTCCAGCTGGCCGGGGAACGCGGTGTGCAGGGCATCGAGTACCTGCTGCAGGCGTTGCGGGCACTCCGGATGGCCGGGGCCGGGATCATGCAGCAGGCAGGACGGATGGGTGAAGACCAGCATCGTGCCGACTCAGCGCTGGCGCTGCTGTGGCTGCCACAGCGCTTCGCCATGGCCGTCGGCGCGGGCCAGTACGCGGGCCAGCACGAACAACAGGTCCGACAGCCGGTTGAGGTACTGCAACGCCTCGCTGCGCACGGCTTCGTGGCGGGCCAGGGTGACCGTCTCGCGCTCGGCGCGGCGGACGATGGTGCGGGCCAGGTGGCAGCGTGCGGCGGCCTCGCCACCGGCCGGCAGGATGAACTCCTTCAACATCGGCAGGTTGGCGTTGTAGTGGTCCAGCTGCTGTTCCAGTGCCGAGACATCGGCGGCGTGGATAGCGGCGTGGCCGGGGATGCACAGCTCGGCACCCAGGTCGAACAGCTGGTGCTGCAGATGCACCACCAGCGCGCGGACATCCTCGGGCAGCGCGGTGGCAAGCAGCAGGCCGAGCGCAGCGTTGGCTTCATCGACGGTGCCGTAGGACGCCACCCGGGCGTCGTCCTTGGCGACGCGCTGGCCGTCGCCGAGGCCGGTACTGCCGTCGTCGCCGGTGCGGGTATAGATGCGCGAGAGGCGATGACCCATGGCGCGGCTCAGTGCCGGATGTCGCGGCGGGCCTGCTGGAGCTTCAGTACCTGCTCCACGGCCAGCTGCAATGCCGCCGCCAGCGCCACGTAGATCGCGGTGGTGCGCAGGTAGGGGCCGAACCATTGTGCGTAGTTCTGCGCCCAGCCGGCCAGCGTCGGCTCGGCCACGTTGCGGGTGGTCCAGTAGAAACCGCTCTGCGCCAGCAGGTGGCAGACCGCCACCGAGGCCACCAGCAGCAGCGTACCCTTGGCCAGCACCGGCCAGCGTGCGCCCTGGTAGTTGCGGCCCAGCAGCATGCCGCCGGCCCACAGCGAGAAGTATGCCGGCAGCAGCAGCCAGTAACCCGGCGACACGCAGTAGTGCTGCCAGAAATCCAGGCCGCTGCTGCGGATCACGATCCAGTCCACCAGCACGGCGAACACCATCAACAGCGGAAACGCCCAGCGTGTCCACGTGGCCAGGTAGAAGCCACCGATGAAGAACACCGCCCAGGAGGCATCGGGGATCGCCGCGAAGTGGTTAACCCGGGTCGCCGCCAGCAACAGCACGAGGACGGACAGGACGAAGGCGCGGTTGGCGGTGGCGGACATGGCAGCGGGCCCGGAGCGGATTCAGGTTTCATTCTAGCCCGCCGCGCCGGTTGGCGCAGGTCGGGTGATGTTGGGTGTTCGGGCAGGGCGAGCGCGTATCATGAACACCATGAGTGAACGACATGACGTGCTGATCGTCGGTGGTGGCCTGGTCGGTGCCAGCCTGGCCATCGCCCTGGACCGCCTGGGCCTCGATGTGGGCCTGCTCGAGGCCAGCCCGGCCGGCGAGCTGCCGGCGGTGTTCGACCAGCGCAACCTCAGTTTTGCCGCTGCCACGGTCAATGCGCTGACCGCGCTGGGGGTCATGCAGAAGCTGGCGATGGCGCCGGGCCCGATCCGCCGCATCCACGTCAGCCGCGCCGGCGATTTCGGCCGGGTGCAGCTGGAGGCTTCCGACTACGACCGGCCGTGGTTCGGCCAGGTGGTGGTGGCGCGGGACTTCGGCCAGGCGCTGGAAGCGCGCCTGCAGGAGCTGCCGCGGCTGCGGCGATACCGGCCGATGCGTTTCCTGGGCCTGGGCGAGGTGGTCGACGGCTACCGCCAGGTGCGGGTGGCCGACGAGACCGGCGAGCGCGTGCTGCTGGCCCGGCTGGTGGTAGGGGCCGATGGCACGACCAGTGGCGTGCGCGGCGCGCTCGGCATCGAGGTCGACCGCCATGATTTCCAGCAGACCCTGTACGTGGCCCGCGTGCGCAGCCAGCGCGCGCCGGACGGCACCGCCTGGGAGCGCTTCACCGATACCGGCCCGACCGCCCTGCTGCCGCGTGGTGATCGCCACTTCGGCACCGTGCACGGTGTGGCGCGCGACCAGGCCGATGCGGTGATGGCGCTGGACGATGCGGCTTGGCTGCAACGCCTGCAGAACGCGATCGGCTGGCGCGCAGGCCGCCTGCTCGAATCCGGCCCGCGCAGTGCGTATCCGCTCATCCAGGTGCTGGCGCGCGCGCTGGCCGGAGAGCGCGCGGTGCTGCTCGGCAATGCCGCGCAGACCATCCATCCGCTGGGTGCGCAGGGCTTCAACCTGGGCCTGCGCGATGCGCTGACCCTGGCCGAACTGCTGGAGGATGCGCATGAGGATGCCGGCAGCGATGCACTGCTTCAGGCCTATGTCGCGCGCCGCGAAGAGGACCGCCGGCAGACGGTGGCGTTCTCCGGCGGGCTGGCGCGCCTGACCAGCAACCCGGCGCCGCTGATGCGGCCGCTGCGCAGCCTCGGCCTGGTGGCCGCGCAGCGCGCCTCGGTGCAATCGATGCTGGTCGGTGGTGCGATGGGCTTCCGCGGCGAGGTGCCGCGGCTGTGCCGTGGAGAAGCGGCATGAGCCGGCGCGCGCGTCTTGATGTGGCCATCATCGGCGGTGGCGTGGTCGGTGCCGCGTGTGCGCTGGCGCTGGCTGATGCCGGCCTGTCGGTGGCGCTGGTGGACGGTCGCGAACCGGCGCCGTGGCAGGCCGCACAGCCGGACCTGCGCGTGTTCGCCTTCGCTGCCGACAACGTACAGCTGCTGAACCGCCTGGGCGTGTGGCCGGCGATCGCGCAGGCCCGTGCATGGCCCTACCGGCGCATGCAGGTGTGGGACGCTGCCGGTGGCGAGGATCTGCTGTTCGACGCCGATCGCTTCGGCCGTCGCGAACTGGGCTACATCGTCGAGAACGGGCTGCTGCAGGACCGCCTGTGGTCGGCGCTGCCGGCGGCGGGTGTGCAGCTGCACTGCCCGGCACGCGTGGACGCGCTGGAGCAGGACGAGGACGGCGTGCGCCTGCGCCTGGATGACGGGCGCCGCCTGGAAGCGGCGTTGGCGGTGGCCGCCGACGGTGCCGAATCGACCCTGCGCCAGCTGGCCGGGATCGAGGTTGAAAAGCATGACTACCACCAGCGCGGCGTGGTGGCCTACGTGGACAGCGATCTTCCCAATCAGGCCACGGCCTGGCAGCGCTTTCTGCCAAGCGGGCCGCTGGCGTTGTTGCCGGTGGCCGAACGCCGCAGCTCGATCGTCTGGACCCTGCCCGAGGACGAGGCGGCGCGTGTTCTGGCGCTGGACGAGGACAGCTTCAACCGCGAACTGACCCGCGCCTTCGCGGCACGCCTGGGTGAGCTGCGGCTGGCCTCACCGCGTGCGGCATTCCCGCTGCGCCGCCAGCTGGCCCGTCACTACGTGGCCGGTCGTGTGCTGGCGTTGGGTGACGCGGCGCATGTGGTGCATCCGCTGGCCGGGCAGGGCGTGAACCTGGGGCTGCGTGATGTCGCCGCCCTGCAGCAGTGGCTGGCACCCTCGGCAGAGCGACGCGGCCAACCGCGGCTGTCGCCGCAGCGCCTGCAGCGCTGGGCACGCGAACGGCGGAGCGACAACCACGTCGCCGCCTACAGCTTCGATGCGATCAACCGCCTGTTTTCCAACGACGAGATGCACCTGACCCTGGCCCGGGGCCGTGCGCTGGGCTGCGTCGGCCGATGGCCGCCGCTGGTGCAGGCGTTCTGGAAGCGCGCCGCCGGCGTCTGAAGCAAAAAGGGGACGGAGGGGATTAAGTCGTTTGTGCACATACGACTTAATCCCCTCCGTCCCCTTTTTCAGTCCACCAGCCAGCCGGCCAGGTCGGTGCGGTCCAGCTTGCCGCGGTGCCTGCGGTCCAGCGAATTGAATTCGTCGGCCAGCGCCGGATTGGCCTGTGCTTCCTCGCGGCTGATGAAACCGTCGCCATTCACGTCGAGGTCGCTGAAGCGGATGCGGTACTGGCCAACCACGCTGCTGGGTTCCAGCGAGCGCACGGTCACCTGTGCCTCGCCGGCCGGCTGCGGAATATCGACACTGCCGCTGACCCGGCCGGCATCCAGCGGCTGCTGACGGATGGCGCCGCCGGTCGGGCCCAGCGGCTGGCTCTGCGCAGGGGTGGACGGGCCATGCTGGGCCATCGCCGGTACCGAAGCCAGCAGGGTGGCCACCAGCACGGCGGAACGGGGAAGGTTCATGACAGGCTCCTTGCCAGAGGGTACCGGGAGCGTACTCCCGGCAACCTGTGCCGCCGATGACGGATCAGCGCAGGGGCGAGGCCAGCACGGTGATCTCTTCACGATCATGATAGAGCTGCTTGGCGCGCACCTCCAGCGGCTTGCCGGCCTGGTCCTGGAACAGGTCCAGGCACAGCCGGGTCTCGTCCCAGCGCTTCTTCATCGGCAGCTTCAGATTGAAGATCGCATGCCTGCACCAGCCTTCGCGGAACCAGGTGGCCATGCGTTCGGCGACGCGGCGCGGTTGCTCGACCATGTCGCAGACCATCCAGTCCAGCGGCTGCTCCGGATGCCAATGGAAGCCATCGGCGCGCAGGTGCTCGACCAGGCCGGTGTCCAGCACGTGCTGGCGCAGTGGGCCATTGTCGATGCTCAGCACGTGCATGTGCTGCCGGGTCAGTACCCAGGTCCAGCCACCTGGGGCGGCGCCAAGGTCGGCCGCGCGCATGCCGGGCTTGGCCAGCGTCTCGCGTTCTTCCGGCGTCAGCAGGGTCAGCAGCGCTTCGTCCAGCTTCAGCGCCGAACGCGAAGGCGCTTCGGGCAGCAGCTTCAGGCGCGGAATGCCCAGTGCCCACGGCGCGCTGTCGGCCGGGTCGGCCACGCAGACGAAGGCGTGGGTACCGTTGACGAACACCACATGCAGGCGCGGCAGGCGGGTGTTCGGCTTGTCGCTGAGCTTGCCGGCCTTGCGCAGCGCCGGGCGCAGCGCGTTGCCGAAGGCACGCGCCAGCCCGGACAACGGCTTGCCAGCGTCGGAATCGGGATGCTCCACCCACAGGTCGCCGAAGCGCGGCGCATCGGTCAGCACCTCCAGCATCGGCGTGATGCGGTCGGCCGGATCCAGCTGTGGCAGCTCGGCCAGCACCACCAGCTTCTGCCGCGCGAAGATCAGTTCGCGCCAGCGCAGGCGCGGTGCCAGCGCCGCGGCCTCGTCGCACATGAAAAGCACATAGCCGTCATTGCGCTGGGTACGCGCATAACCGGCGAAACCGGCTTCGCCGGCACGGAACTGCAGTTCGCCGGCCAGCTCGGGCTCGAAACCCTGCCGGCACAGGCACAGCAGGCCGATGCCGGTTTCAGTAACGGGCGCCATCGCTTTCCCCATAGGCACGCAGCACGCTGCGCGCGGCGTCGCGGTTCAGGCCCTGCACCACTTCGATGCCACGCTTGTTGAGCTCGCCGACCCAGTCGGCCGGCAGCGGGCCTTCGTCGAAGGGCGTCAGTTCCTCGACATCGGCTGCACTGGCACCGATCAGCAGGCGGTCGATGCCGGCCCACACGGTGGCGCCGTAGCACTGGCAGCACGGCTGCGAGCTGGTGGCCAGGGTGACCGGCGACAGCACCGCGTTCAGGCGCGGGGTCTGCAGGCGTTGCTGGGCCAGCATGTAGGCCATGTTCTCGGCATGCGCCAGCGAAGTGGCGTGCGGCATCACCCGGTTCACGCCGGCGGCGATCACCTTGTCATCCGGGCCGAACACCACGGCGCCGAACGGGCCGCCACTGGCGTGCTCGACGTTCAACCGCGACAGCTCGATCGCCAGCGCGACCTTGGCCTCATCGCCCGGATATCGACGATCCAGGTCGATCTGGTCGTGGATCCAGGCGGGAAGGGTCAGGTGGACTTGCGCGTACAGCATCGCGGGGGTGCCTCGTAGGGATGGAAGAAAATGCGGTTGGTAGGGAAACCGGCGCGCAGTGTAGCCGCACCGGCCTGTATCGGGTGTGGCGGTGGGTCAGCCGGGCGAGCCGGTGCGGATCACCACGTACTGCTTGCGGAACTCCAGCCCGGCTTGCGGCCAGCTGGCGGCATACGCGCGCAGCAATGGCAGGGCGGCGGCGAAGTCGTGGCCATTGACCCGGCAATCGGCCTCGCACAGGCCATCGGCATCGCGCGAGGCGAACAGGCGGATGGCCAGGAACGGGCGCGCCTTCAGCAGCTCGTCGAAGGCGTCCATGCTCCTGGTGAACAGGCAGCAGGGGCAGGAGCCATGATCGTCTTCGCTGCGGGGGCCGGTGTCCATCTCATGCTCGCGGTAATGCGCCAGTGGACCGAGCACCACGGTGCGTTCGAGTTCCTGGCCGTCAGCGCCGGCCGGATAGGTCAGGCCCATCATCGGCAGCCCCTGCGCGTCTTTGGCGCCGATCGCGGTCTGCAGGGTCACCAGGTCCACCCGGGCCCAGGCCTGGAAACCGGCCAGCAGCGATGCCTGTTCATCGGTACCGTTGGCGTGCTGGTACTCGAACAGGCCGTCAGCGAACAGCAGCGGATGCTGGCTTTCGATGACGGTGGAGGTCTGCCAACCACCGTTGTCGCGCGCGTGTGCGGCCATCGCATGCGGGGTCAGGCGCAGTCCGCTGTCCAGCAGCAGCGCGTTGCCGTCGATGCGGCTGGCGACGCTGGCGTCCTGCAGCGCCTGCTGCAGCAGTGGGAGGAGGGCGGTGGACGTCGTGGTCATGTCGGGCCTGTGGATGGATCGGGTGGAGCATCCAGGCCGGGCCTGGTGCTAGCGGTCGAGCGCGTCAAGTTCGGCGCGATACCGCTGCGCGTCGGACTGCTGCTGCGGGTCGTTGCCGTGGTCGCGCAGCCAGCTTTCGAGTTCGCGGCGATAGTCCGCGCGGAACTCGGCATTGCCCGGGCTGAAGTGCAGCTTGCGCGCCGCTACCTCCACGCGCTCGCGCGCACTGGCCTGGGCCTGGGCAATGCCGTGGGGTGATTCGTTGGTGAGGATGACGAAGTTGCGCGGGAAACCCGGCGTGTACTTGACCACGAACGGCTGGTCGCGCGCCGGGATGCGGATGGCGTTTTCCAGCGGCCACAGCGAGGCGGTGTTGGTGTGGAACACCACTTCCACATCGCGGCCCTCGGCGGTACGCAGCACCCCTTCGTAGCGCCAGATGTACTGTTCGTTGAGCGTCGAGCTGGTTCGCTCGGCCTTGACGATCACCGCTTCACCACGCTCGCCCACCACGTTGAGGAAGGCGGCATTGAGGAAGTGGCCGAGGAACATGTTGAGCATCGCCAGCGGGAACACCACGATGGCGTAGCCCGGAAAGCGCCGCCACCACGAGACCAGCCCGGCCAGCACCATTGCCGAAAAGAACGTCAGCAGCGGATGCTGCGAGATGAACCAGAGCAGGGCGGACAGGGCGGTGATCATCGTCGCGGTCGTGCGGGCGCCATCCCGGCGCCCGCGCAGGTCCTCAGGCCGACCAGGTGTCGCGCAGGGTCACGCTGCGGTTGAACACCGGCTTGGCTTCGGTGTGGTCGCGGCGATCGGCAACGAAATAGCCGGTGCGCTCGAACTGGAACGACTGTTCCGGAGCGGCGCTGGCTGCGGCCGGCTCGACATAGCCGGTGACAGTACGGCGCGATTCCGGGTTCAGGTAGTCGCGGTAGGTCTTGCCTTCCGATTCGTCGTCCGGGTTCGGCACCGAGAACAGGCGGTCGTACAGGCGGATCTCGGCCGGCACGCCGTGCACGGCGCTGACCCAGTGGATGGTGCCCTTGACCTTGCGGTTGGCGCCTTCCATGCCCGGACGCGATTCCGGATCGAGCCAGCCGCGCAGTTCGGTGATGGTGCCGTCGGCATCCTTGATCACTTCGTCGCAGCGGATGATGCCGGCGCCGCGCAGGCGCACTTCGCCCCCCGGCACCAGGCGCTTCCAGCCCTTCGGCGGCACTTCAGCGAAGTCCTCGCGATCGATCCACAGTTCGCGGGCGAACGGCACTTCGCGGCTGCCGAAGCTCTCGTCCTTCGGGTGGTTGCTGAAGGTCAGCAGTTCTTCGTGGCCTTCCGGAAGGTTGGTCAGCACCAGCTTGACCGGGTCGACCACGGCCATGCGGCGTGGCGCGGCGCTGTCGAGGTCCTCGCGCAGTGCGCCTTCCAGCACGCTGAAGTCGATCAGCGAATTCTGCTTGCTGATGCCCACGCGCTCGGCGAACAGGCGCATCGCGGCCGGGGTGTAGCCACGGCGGCGCAGGCCCTGCAGGGTCGGCATGCGCGGGTCTTCCCAGCCGTCCACCAGCTGTTCGGTGACCAGCGCCATCAGCTTGCGCTTGCTCATCACCGTGTAGTTGATGTTCAGGCGCGAGAACTCGATCTGCCGCGGCTTGGCCGCTTCGCGTGGCAGCCCGGCATCGACCAGCGGCTGGGTCAGCGCGTCGTCATGGGCGAAATCGACGTTGTCCACGCACCAGTCGTACAGCGGGCGGTGGTCTTCGAATTCCAGCGTGCACAGCGAGTGGGTGATGCCCTCGATCGAATCACCCAGCGCATGGGCGAAGTCGTACATCGGGTAGATCGGCCACGCGTTGCCGGTGTTCTGGTGCTCGACGTGCTTGATGCGGTACAGCGCAGGATCGCGCAGGTTGATGTTGCCGCTGGCCATGTCGATCTTCGCGCGCAGGGTGCGCGCGCCATCCGGGAACTCACCGGCGCGCATGCGGCGGAACAGGTCGAGGTTTTCCTCGACGCTGCGGTCGCGCCATGGCGACGGACGGCCCGGCTCGGTCAGGGTGCCGCGGTAGGCGCGCACTTCCTCGGCCGACAGGTCGCAGACATAGGCCTTGCCCTGTTCGATCAGCTTCTCGGCGGCCAGGTAATAGGCCTGGAAGTAGTCCGAAGCATGGCGCAGCTCGTTCCACTCAAAGCCCAGCCAGCGCACGTCGTCCTGGATCGCGGCCACGTATTCCGGATCTTCCTTGGCCGGGTTGGTGTCGTCGAAGCGCAGGTTGCAGACGCCGCTGAACTCGCCGGCGATGCCGAAGTTCAGGCAGATCGACTTGGCATGACCGATGTGCAGGTAGCCGTTCGGCTCCGGCGGGAAGCGGGTCTTGATCGCCTGGTGCTTTCCGCTGGCCAGGTCCTCGCGCACGATCTGGCGGATGAAATCGCGCTTCTCGTGGCTGTCGGCGGGGGTCTCGGGGCTGGCGGGGGTGTGCTCGGACATGAGTCGGCGAAAAGAAAGGCAGAAAGACCAACAGTCTAGCGCGTACCGGGCAGAACTGCCGGGGTTGCCGGCCAGCGGCCGGCACTACCCGGCGTCTTCCGGTAGTGCCGGCCGCTGGCCGGCAACTCTCGGATCCCGCCCTCTCCACCATTCAGCCCCCAGGCGTATGCTGGACCCTTGTCCCGAGGAGCCGCCGCATGCACATCGTGTACAAGGCCGACAATCTGTTCGACGCCCATCTGGTCAAGCACGCGCTGGAAGACGCCGGTATCCCCGCGTTCGTGTTCGGAGAGCAGCTGCTGGGTGGGATGGGCGAGCTGCCGCTGTTTGGCGTGCTGCGGGTCGGCATCCCCGATGCGGCGCGGCCGCAGGCCGAGGGCATCGTGGCGGCGCTGGACTTGGGCCAGGCCCCGTCCGACCCCATTTCCGATGCAGACGACATTGCCGGCCTTCCGGCGTAGGAGCGCATCATGTTGGGAATTGGGCAGGGCATCCTCGGCATCGGCGCCTTCAAGCAGCGCCTGCCGCGCCCGGAAGAGGCGCTGCCGGGGCGTGACCAACCGCTGCCGCTGCACAGCAACCAGCACTTCGTGAACAGCCATCCGCTGAAGGACCGTTTCGCCGGCCTGCAGCAGATCCGCTTTGCGCTGGGCTGTTTCTGGGGCGCCGAGCGCAAGTTCTGGACCGAGCCGGGCGTGTACAGCACCTCGGTGGGCTATGCCGGTGGCATCACCCCGAACCCGACCTATGAAGAGGTCTGCTCGGGCCTGACCGGGCACACGGAAGTGGTGCAGGTGGTGTTCGACCCGGCGGTGGTGAGCCTGGAGCGGCTGCTGCAGCTGTTCTGGGAAAGCCACGACCCGACCCAGGGCATGCGTCAGGGCAACGACACCGGCACCCAGTACCGCTCGGCGATCCATGCCACCGACGAGGCCCAGTACAAGGCCGCGCTGGCCAGCCGTGAGGCCTACCAGGCGCAGCTGGCTGCGGCCGGCTACGGCCCGATCACCACCGAGATCGTGTACCCGGCACCGGCGTACTACTACGCCGAGGACTACCACCAGCAGTACCTGGCGAAGAATCCGAACGGCTACTGCGGTATCGGCGGCACCGGCGTGAGCTGCCCGATCGGGTTGGATGTGGAGGCGCCGCGCTGACGCGCGGTGGTCCGCCTGCTGCGGGCAGAAGCCAAAGCCAGAGCCAAAGCCAGAGCCAGAGCCAAAGCCAAAGCCAAAGCCAAAGCCAAAGCCAAAGCCAAAGCCAAAGCCAAAGCCAAAGCCAAAGCGGCTCTGGGTTGCTGATGGCTTGGCGGGGCGGGTACAGATGGCGGGACACGCCGTAAACCCGTCCCTGGGGGCTCGGCCACGGCATCCATGCCGTGGACGGTCCCGCCATCTGTACCCGTCCCGCCTCCGATCATTTCCCGGTGACGGTGGGCGAGAGCGTGGGTTACTGACGAACTGAAGAAAAACAAAAAGGACGCGGCGTTTGCCGCGTCCTTTTTGTTTGATCCTGCAGTGCTTTCTGTAGAGCGGAGCCATGCTCCGCTCCAAGCAAGCGAAGCGCGCGACCCGCTGTTGCTCTTCTTTCTTTCTTCCGTGGCGGGCGGCCGCAGGAAACTGTCAGAGGGCGGGCGGGTTGGGTTCGCGGGAGTGTCTGATCTGGCCCCCTGAAAACGGACGCCATGAAGCCGTTTCAGGCGGCAGCCCGGAGCTGCCGGGCGTAGTTGTTAGGCGAGTGGTAGCCCAGCGCCGAGTGTAGCCGGGCTGGATTGTAGAA
>NZ_LEKR01000059.1:0-20945 GCF_001580555.1 Stenotrophomonas sp. DDT-1 | reverse complement strand
CGCCGCGCGCGGCACCGGCTTGTCCAGCGCGCGCAGCGCGGCGATGGCCGCACCGGCATTGGCCAGCTGGATCGGGCCGGCCAGCGCCGGGGTCGGCAGTTCCATGCGCAGGCCGACATCGCGCCAGCGCCAGCGCTGGGCGTCGATCGGCTCGTAGAAGTAATCGCTGCCGCCGCGGATCGCGTTGGCACCGACCAGGTAGGCACGCGCGAGCACGCTCGAGGGCGGGTCGGTCTCGCCCAGGATCACCGGCTTCCAGCCGCGGATGATGCCGGCCTTCTCGGTGCCGATCGCCTCGCGGTCCTCGCCCAGCCATTCGGCGTGGTCGATGTCCACGGTGGTGATCACCGCCACGTCGGCGTCGACGATGTTGACCGCATCCAGGCGGCCGCCCAGGCCCACTTCCAGCACCGCCAGGTCCAGCCCGGCGTCGGCGAACAGCTGCAGCGCAGCCAGCGTGCCGTACTCGAAATAGGTCAGCGTGGTCTCGCCACGCGCGGCCTCGACCGCACTGAACGCAGCGACCAGCGCGGCATCGTCCACGTCCTGGCCGTCGATGCGCACGCGCTCGTTGTAGCGCAGCAGGTGCGGCGAGGTGTACGCGCCGACCTTCCAGCCGGCGGCACGTGCAATGGCTTCGATGAAGGCCACGGTGGAGCCCTTGCCGTTGGTGCCACCGACCACCATGGTGCGCTTGCCCGGCGCCCCCAGGCCCATCGCGGTGGCCACGGCGCGCACGCGCTCCAGGCCCATGTCGATGGTCGCCGGGTGCTGGCGTTCAATGTAGTCCAGCCAGTCGGCCAGGGTGGTCGGGGTGTTCGTCACGGCAGCGGTTCCAGCAGAAGCAGTTGGTGCGAGGGGATCGATCAGAGTGCGCGGTGCTTGGCTTCGCCGAAGAACGGCGTGTGGTGGGCGCAGTCGTTCAGGCGCACCACTTCCAGGCTGTCAAGGTCGGCGCCTTCGAGCAGGTTGAGCGTGGTCGGTGCCTGGCGGAAGGTCCACAGGCGGGAGATCGGCAGGCCCAGCACCTTGCACAGGATCACGCGGTTCACCGCGTCGTGGGCGACCACCAGCAGGGTGTCGTGCTCGCCGAGGCCGTCGGTGGCGCGGGCCAGGCCGCGCCAGCTGCGCTCCAGCACCAGGCGCAGCGATTCGCCGCCGGGCATCAGCACGGTATCCGGCTCCTCGCGCCAGGCCTGCAGGCGCGACGGATCCTTCTCGTGGATCTCGCTGGCCAGCAGCCCTTCCCATTCGCCGTGGGCGATTTCCTGCAGTTCCGGCTCGGTCAGCAGCATGTCGGCACGTGCGGCGCCAAGCGCCAGCTGCGCGGTGCGCTGCGCGCGCGACAGCGGCGAAGCGACGGCACGGGTAATGTCGACCGAGGCCAGGCGGGCACCCAGTGCCTGGGCCTGGGCTTCGCCGATCGGCGACAGCGGGATGTCGATCTGGCCCTGGTAGCGGCCTTCGGCGTTCCACGGCGTTTCGCCGTGGCGGGCAAGCAGGATGCGCATGCGTGCAAGGGGTCCTGGGGGGAGGAGGTTCCCGCGTTTCGTTCACATCCTGTGAAGTGCGCGGAACACGGATGATACCTGTTCGGCGCACCGGGTCGGGGCGGGCATGAAAAAACCCCGCGACGTGGGTCGCGGGGTTTCGAGAACTCCGGCTGTCTGGTCGAGGTTGCCGGCCAGCGGCCGGCACTACCGCAACCGGTTTATTTCGCCAGGTTCAGTTCCTTCAGCAGCTGCGGCGCCGGCGCCACTTCCTGCATGATCCACTGCATGTAGCGGCTGTCGACGGCGATCATGCGGGTCATCACCGGGTCGAACACCCAGTTGGAGCTGACCGATTCCCAGTTGCCGTCGAATGCCAGGCCGACCAGCCTGCCGTTGGCGTCCAGCACCGGCGAACCCGAGTTGCCACCGGTGATGTCCAGGTTGGACAGGAAGTTCACCGGCACCGAACCGATGCGCTTGTCTTCCAGGCCGCCATAACGCTTGGCCTTGACCGCGTCGAGCAGCGCCTTCGGCGAATCGAACGGATCTTCACCGGTTTCCTTCGCCGCCACGCCTTCCAGGGTGGTGAACGGGGTGTACTTCACGCCGTCCTTGCCGTAGCCCATGACGTTGCCGAAGGTGATGCGCAGCGACAGGTTGGCGTCCGGGTAGACGAACTCGCCCTGGCTCTTCTTGTAGTCGGCCACGGCCTGCAGGTACAGCGGACGCGCGGTCAGCGATTCGCCTTCGCGGATCTTCTTCTGCTCTTCCTGCTTCAGCAGTGCCGGCATGACAGCCACGGCGTACTGGATGGCCGGATCGCTGCTGGCTTCAAATGCGGCACGGTCGGCCTTGAACCATTTCAGGCGTGCGTCCAGGCTGCCGAGCTCGGTGCCCGACAGCTTGCCCACCAGCGCCTTGACTGCGTTGGCATCGCTGCCGGCCAGCCACTTGTTCAGCACTTCATTGTCGCGCTGCGCGGCCGGCAGGGCCACGTACTGCTCCAGCCAGTAGGCCTGCAGCTGCTGGTCCATCTTCGCCACGTAGCGGCGGTCCATCTGCTTCAGGCCACCTTCAATGGTGGTCAGGTCGCGCTCCTGGTAACCGGCTTCGCGCTCGGCATCCGGCTTGCTGCGCTCGATCGACAGGCGGTACAGGGTGATCGCCGCGCCAACGGCCGAGGTGTTGTTGAACTGGCCGACGAACAGGTCGCGTTCGCGGGTCGACTTGCTGGTATCCAGATGCTTGAGCAGCTGCGCATGTGCGGCCAGCGCGGGCTTGCCGGCAGCGCCCTGCTTCTTCAGCCACGCCAGCACGGCGGCCTCTTCCGCCTGTTTCTGGCCGGCGGCGTCGATGCGCTTGAAGCCTTCCAGCTGGCCCAGGTAGTTCTTGGCCACGTTGTTCATGCTGGCGGCGGTGGCGGCGTACTTCACCTTGACGTCGGCGTCGGCCTTGCCGGCGTCGGCGATCATCTTCAGCACGGCGTTGTAGTGCTTGGCGATGGTCGGGTAGGTGAAGCTGGCGGTTTCGTTGAACTCACCGGCCAGCGCGTAGCGGTTGGTGCGGCCCGGGTAGCCGGCCACCATCACGAAGTCGTCGGCGCCCAGCGGCTGGTCGGCGAACTTCAGGAAGTGCTTGGGCTGGTACGGCACGTTGTCGGCGGCGAAGGCGGCCGGCTTGCCGTCCTTGCCGACGTAGGCGCGGTAGAACGAGAAATCGCCGGTGTGGCGCGGCCACATCCAGTTGTCGACGTCGCCGCCGAACTTGCCGACGCTGCCCGGGGGCGCGTAGACCAGGCGCACGTCCTTGATTTCCATGTTGCGGAACAGGCGATAGGTGTTGCCGCCGGAGAAGCTGTACAGGCGGCAGCGGAACCCGGCATCGGCTTCACAGGCGGCAACCTGGGCCTTGTCGAAGGCGTCCAGCGCGCGACTGCGGGCCAGCGGGTCGTTGCCGGCGGCGGCGATGGCGGCCTTGGCCTGGGCGGTGACGTCGGTGATCTGGTCGAGCACGAACACGCGGGCGTTCGGGCCGGCGCTCAGTTCGTCCTTCAGGGTCGGCGCGTTGAAGCCGTCCTTGATCAGGTTCTTCTGCGCGGTCGAATTGAGCTGGATGGCGCCATACGCGCAGTGGTGGTTGGTGACCACCAGGCCCTGCGGCGAGACGAAGCTGGCGGTGCAGCCGCCCAGCGCAACCACCGCACCCATCGGGTCACCGGTCAGGTTGGCCAGCTGCTCCGGGGACAGCTTCAGGCCGGCCTTCTGCAGCGGCCCGGCGATTTCCGGCAGCTGCTGCGGCACCCACATGCCTTCTGCGGCGTGGGCGACCTGGACCAGCCCAAGGCTGGCGACGATGGAAAATGCAAGCAGGTTCGAGCGCATGGAGCGGCCCCTGGTAGTGGAACCCTCGATTGTAGCCCGCCGCCCTGCCCCGGCCCGAACCCCGGAAGTCATGCAATCGGATGCTTCCACCGTTCAGCGTCTCCACTGCGATCGGACGGAGGCGGGAGGCCAGGCCGATGCAGGACACGCCGTAAACCCCGCTCCGCGGCCCGGCCCAGCCGCTGGCGGCTGTGCGTTCTGGCGCTTGCGAAGCAGTGCTTCGCAAGCAAAGCGCCCTCACCCATGGGGGCTCGGTCGCGCCATCCATGGCGCTCACGGTCCTGCATCGGCCTGGCCTCTCGCCTCCCCACAGTCCCCTGGCCTCGGACGGTAGCGCCGAGCCATGCCCGGCGAGCGAAGCGGCGCTGCTGTTTGCAGCACGTTCGAAACGCCCGCCGGCGCACGTCTTTCGTTCCGCCACTGCACCCGCAGCGCAACATGGGAAATCCGCGCGGCACCCTATAATCCGCGCTTTCCCCCTGATGAGTTCCACCCCGATGGCGCAGCAAACGATGAAGGCCCTGGTCAAGCGCGAAGCAGCCAAGGGCATCTGGATGGAAGAGGTTCCGGTGCCGACTCCGGGCCCCAACCAGGTGTTGATCAAGCTCGAGAAGACCGCGATCTGCGGTACCGACCTGCACATCTACCTGTGGGACGAGTGGAGCCAGCGCACGATCAAGCCGGGCCTGACCATCGGCCATGAATTCGTCGGCCGCATTGCCGAAATCGGCCCGGGCGTGACCGGCTACGAGATCGGCCAGCGCGTCTCGGCCGAAGGCCACATCGTCTGCGGCCACTGCCGCAACTGCCGTGGCGGCCGCCCGCACCTGTGCCCGAACACCGTCGGCATCGGCGTCAACGTCAATGGTGCCTTTGCCGAATACATGGTGATGCCGGCCAGCAACCTGTGGCCGATCCCGGACCAGATCCCGTCGGAGCTGGCCGCGTTCTTCGACCCGTACGGCAACGCTGCGCACTGCGCACTGGAATTCGACGTGATCGGTGAGGACGTGCTGATCACCGGCGCGGGCCCGATCGGCATCATCGCCGCCGGCATCTGCAAGCACATCGGTGCGCGCAACGTGGTGGTGACCGACGTCAACGACTTCCGCCTGAAGCTGGCCGCCGACATGGGTGCCACCCGCGTGGTCAACGTCGCCAACCAGTCGCTGAAGGACGTGATGAAGGAACTGCACATGGAGGGCTTCGATGTGGGCCTGGAAATGAGCGGCAACCCGCGTGCGTTCAACGACATGCTCGACTGCATGTACCACGGTGGCAAGATCGCCATGCTGGGCATCATGCCCAAGGGTGCCGGCTGCGACTGGGACAAGATCATCTTCAAGGGCCTGACCGTGCAGGGCATCTACGGCCGCAAGATGTATGAGACCTGGTACAAGATGACCCAGCTGGTGCTGTCCGGCTTCCCGCTCGGCAAGGTGATGACCCACCAGCTGCCGATCGACGACTTCCAGAAGGGCTTCGACCTGATGGAAGAAGGCAAGGCCGGCAAGGTCGTGCTCAGCTGGAATTGACCCGAAGGGTCAATTCCCCCGCATGTTTCCTTATCCCCGCGCCTTTGGCGCGCCCCCTTGAACAACAAGGGGGCTCTTCCCCAGATGGGATCAAGAACACCGCGGAACTGAAAAAGGCGCCCGATGGGCGCCTTTTTCGCAATGCGTGCCAGGCAAGCCTGGCACCTGCCGTAACGCCTGCGGCGTTACTTGCCGACGGCCACGGTCAGCAGCACGCGGCTGTGTGCCAGCTTGCCGGAGTTGTCGCGACCGTTGCCGTCGGTGCCGTAGTAGCCGAGGCCGACGTTGAACAGGCCGAACTGGCGTTCGACGCCGACGTTCCAGTCGGTATAGTCCTTGGCGATGCCGTCCTCGAAGGTGCTGCGGCCGACGTTGGCATTCAGGGTGAAGTCCTTCGGCAGGCCCCAGCTGCCGCCCAGGCCGAAGTACCAGCCATCGGTGCTGCTGTTCCAGACATCGTTGGTGTAGGCCACCGTCAGCTTGTAGGTCTCGTCCAGCGTGGTGGTGGTGATCAGCTCGTTGTAGTTCAGCTCGCTGGCACCGAGGTAGGTGTAGCGGTTCAGCAGCGCGTCGAAATTGACGCGGGGCGTGACGTCAACGCCGTAGCCGATCTGGTAGTCCACCTCAGTGCTCGGGTCGCCCGGACCGAAGTCGACGCCCGAACCCCAGACACCGGCATACAGGCCGACCGGCGAGGTGTAGGTGAAACCGGCCTGCAGGGTCGGCTTTTCGTCGGTCTGCGAGACACCACGGAACAGGTAATCGGAAACGGCGGTGACGTTCCAGCTGTACGGCGATTCGTTTTCCTGCGCACTGGCGGTGAACGGGGCGGCCAGGGTCAAGGCAGCGGCAATGGCGAGGCAGGCACGGGCGTGCTTCATGAGCGTCTCCGGTGGGGGCGGTGGCGTGGCGCGGAAGGCGAGAGCGGCCGGAGCGGGACAGCGCCGGTTCACGAATTTTTAACCCGTTTGCTATTGCGATGCAACATGTGTCCGCCGTGGCGATGCCCCGCCCGGGTCGGTTGGCAAGCGGCGATGCCCGGTAGAATCGGCGGTTTCCCGTTCAGAGCCGTGCCCACGCCATGACCGACGCCTCCTCCGCCCTGACCCGCCACTACGCCGAGGAACTGGACGCCATCCGCGCCCAGGGCCTGTTCAAGTCCGAGCGGATCATCACCAGCCCGCAGTCGGCCGAGATCACCCTCGACGACGGCCGCAAGGTGCTGAATTTCTGTGCCAACAACTACCTGGGACTGGCCGACCATCCGGACCTGATCCAGGCCGCCAAGGACGCACTCGATACCCACGGCTTCGGCATGGCCTCGGTGCGCTTCATCTGCGGCACCCAGGACCTGCACAAGCAGCTGGAGAAGCAGATCGCCGACTTCTTCGGCAAGCAGGACACCATCCTGTACGCGGCCTGCTTCGATGCCAACGGCGGCCTGTTCGAGCCGCTGCTTGGCGAGAACGACGCGATCATTTCCGATGCACTGAACCATGCTTCGATCATCGACGGCGTGCGTCTGTGCAAGGCCAAGCGCTTCCGCTACGCCAACTGTGACATGGCCGATCTGGAAGCCCAGCTGCAGGCCGCCGATGCCGCCGGCTGCAAGACCAAGCTGATCACCACCGACGGCGTGTTCTCAATGGACGGCTTCATCGCGCCGTTGGACGAGATCACCGCGCTGGCAAAGAAGTACAACGCCCTGGTACACATCGACGAATGCCATGCCACCGGCTTCCTCGGTGCCACCGGCCGCGGCTCGGCCGAGGTCAAGGGCGTGCTGGAGAAGATCGACATCATCACCGGCACTCTGGGCAAGGCCATGGGTGGCGCACTGGGCGGCTTCACCTGCGCCAGCGCCGAGGTGATCGAACTGCTGCGCCAGCGCTCGCGCCCGTACCTGTTCTCCAACTCGCTGCCGCCGCACGTGGTAGCCGCCGGCATCAAGGCGTTCGAAATGCTGGCGGCCGCTGACGACCTGCGCAGCACCCTGGCCGAGAACACCGCCTACTTCCGCGAAAAGATGACCGCCGCCGGTTTCGACGTGAAGCCGGGCGTGCATCCGATCAGCCCGGTGATGCTGTATGACGCACCGTTGGCGCAGAAGTTCGCCGAGCGCCTGCTGGAAGAAGGCATCTACGCTATCGGTTTCTTCTTCCCGGTGGTGCCCAAGGGCCAGGCCCGCATCCGTACCCAGATCAGCGCTGCGCACAGCCGCGAGCACCTGGACCGGGCAATCGACGCCTTCACCCGCATCGGTGTCGAACTGGGCGTGGTCAAGGGCTGATCACGGCCGGGGTCGGATCCCCAGGGGTAGCGCCGGGCCATGCCCGGCGATTTCCCGAAAGCCGCGCCATGCGCTCGCCGGGCACGGCCCGGCGCTACCGAAATGACGCGCGACGCGCGTCACTTCTTTTTCTTCTTGCCCTTCGGCTCTTCCTTGCTGGCAACCACTACCGGCTTGGCGGCAGCGTCCTGGCCATTGCCCTTGGCAACGCGGATGCCGTTGGCCTTCATCCAGGCATCGAACTCATCGGCGGTCATCTTCTTGTCGCCGTTGCTCATCAGGAAGCGGTAACTGCCGCGACCATCCAGCTCCGGGGTTTTCACTTCCACCACCGGGGTCTCGGCAGGCGTTTCCGCCTTGGCCACCTTCTTGTGGCCGCCGCAGGCGGCCAGCAGCACCATCGGCAGCAGCAGGCCTGCACAGCGCAGGGTTTGATTGAGGGTCGGGTGGTACATGGCAGGCT
Source organism: Stenotrophomonas sp. DDT-1 (assembly GCF_001580555.1). Classification (NCBI taxonomy): domain Bacteria; kingdom Pseudomonadati; phylum Pseudomonadota; class Gammaproteobacteria; order Lysobacterales; family Lysobacteraceae; genus Stenotrophomonas; species Stenotrophomonas sp. DDT-1. Next base: position 12,783 of record NZ_LEKR01000059.1, on the reverse strand, counting down.
CCGTTCGGGAAAGTCGACAGCCAGGCGCCCCCTACGCCTGGAACGGCGGCCGGCAACTGCCGGCCACGGGCGATGATCAGCCCGGTGCAGCGGCCCCCAGCCGCTGCTGGTCGCTGACCTGCAGAACCCGCCACTGGCCCTTGCCGAGATCGCCGAGCAGCAGCCCACCGATCGCGACCCGGACCAGGCGCAGCACCTGCAGGTCGAAGGCCGCCAACAGGCGGCGGATATGGCGGTTGCGGCCCTCGTCGAGGACCACCTCCAGCCATGCGGTCTTGTCGCCACTGCGCAGTACGCGCACGGCACGGGCGGCGAGGAAATCCCCCTCATCCTCCACCCCGGTCTGCAGTGCCGCCAGGGTGGCGTCATCGGGCAGACGATCCACCTGCACGTGATAGGTCTTCTGCGGGCCGGTCTCCGGATCGGTCAGGTGCGCCGCCCACTGCGGATCATTGCTGAACAACAGCAAGCCTTCGCTGGCCTTGTCCAGGCGCCCGACCGGCGCGATCCACGGCAGGCCGGCACCATCGAAGCAGCGATACACGGTGTCGCGACCACGCTCGTCCTGCGCCGTGGTGACCACCCCGCGCGGCTTGTTGAGCATCAGGTACAGGCGCTGCGGCGCCCCCATCGGCTGGCCGTCGACCTCGATCGGCGGCACCGGCTGGCCAATCGGAAATTCCGGGTCGCGCACGATGCGGCCGGACACCCGTACGCGGCCTTCGGCAATCCAGCGCGCGGCCTCGCTGCGCGAGCACACACCCGCCTTGGACAGCACGCGCGCCAGGCCATGGCGCACGCCACTGGATACATTCGGAGTCGCACGCCCACGCGGTGCGCGGGAGCGGGCGGCGGGGGCGGCAGGCGGGCGGCGCGTGCGCAAGCCTCTGCTCCCCGCGGCGCTTACTTCTTGTCGACCGGCTTGGTCTCAGCCGGTGCTTCGGCCGGGGCCGGAGTGGCGGCCGGAGCCGGACGCGCCTTGACCACGCGAACGCCGCGCGCCTTCATCCAGGCGTCGAACTCTTCGGCGGTCATGCGCTTGCCGTTCTGGCTCATGTCGAAGCGCCAGGGCGTGTTGTCGAATTCGGTCTGCGGCTTGTAGGCCGCCGGATCGTTCGGCTTCACCGCCGGTGCGCTCGGAATGGCCTTGGCGATGTTCTGGCAGCCGTCGATGCGCAGGCGCTGCAGCACCTGGTCCAGCGACTGCGACGGGTCGTAGTTGCTGCTCAGCACACCGGCCGGCATGCCCAGCTGGTTGCCACGGATGTACAGCTCGTCGGCCACTGGCGCGATGGTCGTGGCCGGCAACGGCAGCGGCGAGGCGCTGGTGTTGACCGAGCAATCGACCGCAGCGTGGGCGGCGGGAACCAGGGCCAGCGCCAGGACGGCGGCCGATGCAGAGCGCAGCATGAGGGGCATCCACGGAAGGAAGTGACGCGGCGAGTTTAGCAATGCCGCGTCAGCTTTCAAGCGCCACTTTCAATGAATACGACAACTTGTTGGTTTTACGGACAAAAGACCGACGAACGGTTGTGTTGCCGCGTCACAGGCGAGCTTCCTGGCCGCAGAAACAACAAGACCCGGCCGAAGCCGGGTCCTGCTGTGTCCTACGGGCAGAGCGTCAGAACTTAGTTCTGGACGTTCAGCTCGGTACGACGGTTCTTGGCGCGACCTTCCGGGTTGTCCGAACCATCCGGGTTGGTGTTCGGAGCAATCGGACGGCTCTCGCCGTAGCCGATCGGGCCGACCAGGCGACCGGCGTCAACGCCGTTCTTGGTCAGGTAGTTGTACACGGCGGTAGCACGACGCTCCGACAGCTTCTGGTTGTAAGCGTCGGTACCCTTCGAGTCGGTGTGACCGGCAACTTCAACGCGCAGATCCGGGTAACGCTTCAGGATCTCGGTGGCTTCGCTCAGGATCGCCACGGCGTCCGGACGCAGGTTCGACTTGTCGAAGTCGAAGTTGACGCCCTTCAGGTCGATGGAGACCGGAACCGGGCAACCGTCCGGACCGATGGTCTGACCCGGCTGCGAGTTCGGGCACTTGTCGTCGCAGTTGTTGACGCCGTCACCGTCGTCGTCCAGGTCGGCGCAGCTCGGGGCAACCGGAGCCGGAGCCGGAGCAGCCGCGACCGGAGCCGGGCCCAGCGGGATCACGACGCCGACCGAAGCCAGCACGTCGCCGAACCAGCTCTCGTCACGTGCGGCGATGCTCTGGTCGTCGAAGTCAGCGCGGTAGGCCACTTCGGCGCGGACAGCAACACGCTTCTCGAAGGTGGTCTGCAGGCCGACGCCCAGCTTGGCGGCCAGGTTGCCGTCCTTACGCTGGCGCGGGCCGTTGTTGTCGAGCGCAGCGTACTCTTCTTCCGACTTCTGGTAGCCCAGGCCACCGACGATGTACGGGTTCCAGCCGCGGCCTTCCTTGATGAAGTGGCGACGCAGGTCCAGCGAGACGCCGTACTGCGACCAGTTCAGGTCCTGGTTGCTGTCGAAGTTCGGGTTCTGGTAGTTCAGCTCACCGTCCAGCGACCAGTTCGGGCTGATGAACTTACCCAGGCCCAGGGTCACGAACGGAGCGTCATTGGTCAGACGGTCGCTGTCCTGGAAGTTGAAGCCGGCCGAACCGGTCAGGTACCAGCGGTCATCGAACTCCTGCGCCGAAGCTGCCTGGGCGAAAGCCAGGCCGCCCAGCAGCGCGGCAGTAAGGATCTTCTTGTTCATTGAGTACAGCTCCTATTTCGGGGGTATGAAACCGGTAGAGGCATGGGCCAGCACTAGTGCGTCGATGTTCGACAGCCGATTCAGCACGCCACCGCCGCGAACATTATGCTCAGGCGGGTGAAGGCCATGTTAACAGTCCCGTAACATGTGAAGTGTTGCGCCCGACCGTCCACCGGTCCGACGTTGAAACCCTATACAGGATGATGAAAATCCGCAAGACCCACACGCTGCAAGGGTTTGACGGGGTTTAGGCGCGAGAAGCGACATATTGCGCAACGTGCTGCATCACACGGTTCAGCGCGTCTGAGGAAACGTGAGGAACCTTATGATGGGATCACGAACCCAGCCGGAGCCGTGATGAAAGCCGTCGCCCTGAGTCGTGAATACGCACCCGCCCTGCGTGATGTCCTGCTGCCGCCGCCGCTGCCTCCTCGCGGCCGCGATCTGCTGGTGCGAATCGAAGCGGTTTCGGTCAACCCCGTCGATGGCAAGCAGCGGGCCGCCACCGATCCGGCCACCCTTGAGGTTCCCCGGGTGCTCGGCTGGGACGCAGCCGGCGTGGTCGAAGCCATCGGTGACGAGGCCAGCCTGTTCGCCTCCGGTGACGAGGTCTACTTCGCCGGTGACGTTACCCGGCCGGGCTGCAACGCCCAGTACCAGTGGGTTGATGAGCGCCTGGTCGCGCGCAAGCCGACCACGCTCGATTTCGCTGAAGCGGCCGCGCTGCCGTTGACCACTCTCACAGCCTGGGAACTGCTGTTCCAGCGCATGCCGCTGCAGCTCGATGGCCGCCGCCACGTGGGCCAGCACCTGCTGGTGATCGGCGGCGCCGGCGGCGTCGGCTCGATGGCGATCCAGCTGGCACGCCATGCCGGTTTCGAGGTGATCGCCACCGCCTCGCGCGAGGCCTCGATCGACTGGTGCCGGCAGATGGGGGCCACGCATGTGATCGACCATCGGCAGCCACTGCAGCCCCAGTTGCGGGCGCTGGGCATCGATGCGGTGCAGGTCGCGCTCAATCTGGCCGACACCGACCACTACTGGGATGAACTGGGCCAGCTGCTGGCACCGCAGGGCCACGTCGGCCTGATCGTCGAGCCGCGGGGTGCGCTGCGCATCGGCGATCCCTACAAGGCCAAATGCATCGGCATCCACTGGGAATTCATGTTCGCGCGTTCGCGCTTTGCCACCGCCGACTGTATCGAACAGCACCGCATCCTCAGCCGTGCGGCCAGCATGATCGATGCCGGCCAGCTGCGTGGCACGCTCAAGGAGACGCTGGGCACGATCAATGCGGCCAACCTGGACATCGCGCATCAGCGCCTGGCCAGCGGGCGCACGGTAGGCAAGCTGGCGCTGGTCGGCTGGGACGACTGACGCGGTGATGTAGAGCCGAGCCCACGTTCGGCTGCTGTGCCTGCCGCCACCCGCAGAGCACGGGCTCGGCCCTGCACAACCGCCCGCATGCAGGATCGACGCTACCTGTAGCAACGGATTGGCCGGCATCTGTATCTATGGATGATGCAGAAACAGCGATACGGTGGAAACAGATCCTCGCCCCCCCGGACCGCCATGCCCACCGCCCTGCCCTTGCGCCTGCTGCAATTGATCACCGGCCTGTTCCTGTACGGCTTCGGCGCCTCGCTGATGATCCGTGCCGCCATCGGCGTGGCACCCTGGGATGTGCTGTCGCAGGGCATCGCTGCGCAGACGCCGCTGTCATTCGGCCTGGCAACCAATGCCATCGGTGCATTGGTGCTGCTGCTGTGGTGGCCGCTGCGGCAGAAGCCGGGCGTCGGCACCGTGCTCAACGTGATGCTGATCGGCCCCTCCGCACAGTTCGGGCTGTGGCTGCTGCCGCCGGCCGTCGGCCTTGGCTGGCAGCTGGCGATGTTCTGTGGCGGCATGCTGCTGGTGGCGCTGGCCACCGGCCTGTACATCGGTGCCCGCCTTGGCCCGGGGCCACGCGATGGTCTGATGACCGGTCTGCATGCTCGTACCGGCTGGCCGATCTGGAAGGTGCGCAGCCTGATCGAAGGCAGCGTACTGCTGCTGGGCTGGTGCCTGGGCGGCAATGTCGGCCTCGGCACCCTCGCCTTCGCCCTGCTGATCGGGCCGCTGTGCGGAATGACGCTGGGCTGGTTCGGGATCGGTCGACCCGCGCCGGTAGTGCCGGCCGCTGGCCGGCAACCGCAATCGCCCTGAGTTGACCGGAATGCCGGCCAGCGGCCAGCACTACCAAACCGTCAGACAGCGGCCAGCCCTTCCAAAGAAGCGGCCCTTGCCCCGGCCGCCGTTTCGCGGCACGCTTCGCGCTTCCGTACGCAAGCGTATCGACCATGTCGCCAGCCAACGAAAGCGCCTATCCCCACCTGTTCGCCCCGCTGGACCTGGGCTTCACCCAGCTGCGCAACCGCGTATTGATGGGTTCGATGCACACCGGCCTGGAAGATCGCGCCCGCGACTTCCCGCGGCTGGCGGCCTACTTCGCCGAGCGCGCCGAGGGCGGCGTCGGCCTGATCGTCACCGGCGGCTTCGCGCCCAATGTGGTCGGTTGGTTGAAGCCATTCGGTGGCAAGCTGTCCTGGCCCTGGGAAGTGCGGCCGCACCGCCAGCTCACCGCCGCCGCGCACCAGCACGGCGCGAAGATCTGCCTGCAGCTGCTGCATGCCGGCCGCTATGCCTACCACCCGTTGTCGGTGGCACCGTCGAAGCTGAAGGCACCGATCAACCCGTTCACCCCGCGCGCATTGTCGGCCAGCGGCGTAGAGCGCCATATCGCCGACTACGCTCGCAGTGCCAAGCTGGCCCGCGAGGCCGGCTACGACGGCGTGGAAGTGATGGGCTCGGAGGGCTACCTCATCAACGAGTTCATCGCCCCGCGCACCAACAAGCGCGCCGATGCCTGGGGCGGCGACGCGCGCCAGCGCATGCGCTTCGCGGTCGAGATCGTGCGCCGCATCCGCGAGGCCTGCGGCCCGGACTTCATCATCATCTACCGCCTGTCACTGGTGGATCTGGTCGACGACGGCAGCGACTGGGACGAGATCGTTCAACAGGCGCAGGCGATCGAGGCGGCTGGCGCAACGATCATCAATTCCGGCATCGGCTGGCACGAAGCGCGCATTCCGACCATCGCCACCTCGGTGCCGCGCGCGGCCTTTGCCGGCGTCACCGCCAAGCTCAAGCCGCATGTGAAGGTACCGCTGGTGGCGACCAACCGCATCAACATGCCCGACGTTGCCGAACGCATCCTGGCCGGTGGCGGCGCCGACATGGTGTCGCTGGCACGCCCGCTGCTGGCCGACCCGCAGTGGCCGAACAAGGCCCGTGCCGGCCGCGCGGAGGCGATCAACACCTGCATCGCCTGCAACCAGGCCTGCCTGGACCACGTGTTCGAGAACAAGCTGGCCAGCTGCCTGGTCAATCCGCGCGCCGCCCACGAGACCGAGCTGGTCTATCGTCCCACGGCTACGCCGAAGAAGGTTGCGGTGGTCGGTGCCGGCCCCGCCGGCCTGGCCTGCGCCACTGTCGCTGCCCAGCGTGGCCACCAGGTCACCCTGTTCGATGCCAATGACGAGATCGGCGGCCAGTTCAACGTGGCCAAGCGCATCCCCGGCAAGGAAGAGTTCCACGAGACCCTGCGCTACTTCCGCCACGCGCTGCAGGAGACCGGCGTACAGCTGCGCCTGGGTACCCGCGTCGACGCTTCCCAACTGGCTGGCTTCGACGAGGTGGTGCTGGCCACCGGCATCACCCCGCGCAAGGTCGATTTCCCCGGTGCCGATCACGACAAGGTGGTGAGCTACCTGGACGTGCTGCTGGGACGGGTCGAAGTGGGCGCCAATGCGGCGATCATCGGCGCCGGCGGCATCGGCTTCGATGTCGGCGAATTCCTCAGCCACGCCGGTGAATCCCCCTCGCTGGATCCGCAGCGCTGGATGGCCGAATGGGGCGTGGATGCCAGCTTCGAGGCACGCGGCTCGCTGGGCCGGCCCCAGGTCGAGCCGTCACCGCGGCGCTTGTGGCTGCTGCAGCGCAGCCCGGGCAAGCCAGGCGCGCGGCTGGGCAAGACCACCGGCTGGATCCATCGCGCCACACTGAAGGCCAAGGGCGTGCGCATGCTCGGTGGCGTCGAGTACCTGGGGGTGGACGACGAGGGCCTGCGCATCCGCGTGGACGGCAGCGAACAGCTGCTGCCGGTCGACCATGTGGTGATCTGCGCCGGGCAGGAACCGAACCGCACGCTGCAGGCCGAACTGCAGGCGGCCGGCATCAACGCGCAGCTGATCGGTGGTGCCGACGTGGCCGCCGAACTCGATGCGAAACGCGCCATCGACCAGGGCAGCCGGGTCGCCGCCGCGCTCTGATGAGCGCCTGAATGGGGGACGGAATGTGATTTCCGTCACCCCGGTTGAACCTGAATGTCAAGCCGAGCGGTTCATGATGCGTTCGGCTATGCCCCCCTACCTTGCGCCATCTTTCCGCTCACCAGCCAGTTTCCGGTGAGCCGGCGCAGTCCCCACGATCGGTACTGATCGTTTCTTTTGGGGCTGCCCACGGGGCGGCCCCGATGGCCGCCTCCCCATGACGCCAAGTCGTCCCCCGCCTCCTGCCGCCCCGCGGCCGGAACCGGAGGGTGCGGCCCATACGGAGCAAGGAGTTAGTTATATGAAACTGGCCTGGATTCTCTGGCTGTCGCAGTTGCTGCCTCAGCCGGCCGCTGATTCACTGTGTTTGAGCACCACCGTCTACCTGGAAGCCCGCGACCAGACCCTGCGCGGCCAGCAGGCCGTTGCCGAGGTTGCCCTGCGCCGTCTCGACAGTGGCCTGTGGGGCGACTCGATGTGCCAAGTGGTCACCGCGCGCAAGCAGTTCGCACCGACCATCGTCTCCCCCGGCACCCAGCTGGGCAATGACGCGGCGTGGAGCGAAGCGATGAACGTGGCCTTCGACGCCGAGCGCAACTGGGCGCTGCCGGCCGGCGAACGCCGCGAGATCGTCCCCGGTGCCAGCCACTTCGCCGCGCTGTCCATCGCCAGCCCGAACTGGCGCAACGCCTACCAGGTGGCGACCATCGGCGATCACACCTTCTACAAGGTGCAGAACCTCAAGCCGCGGCAGTCGTAACGATCCGTGCTGGCGGCAGCGTTGCCGGCCGCCGCCGGGCTCTGGGATAGTGGGCGTTTCCCGCCCGCATCACCTGGAGTTCCCATGAAGCTGTACAGCAAGCCCGGTGCCTGTTCCACCGCCGACCACATCGCCCTGCAGTGGACCGGCCAGCCGTTCGAAGTTGAACTGCTGAACAAGGACACCCTGAAGGGTCCGGAATTCCTCAAGATCAACCCGGCCGGTGCCGTTCCCGCACTGGTCGACGGCGACTTCGTGCTGCTGCAGAACGCCGCGATCATGGGCTACATCGCCGACAGCTTCCCGCAGGCCGGCCTCGGCGGTGATGGCAGTCCGCGCCAGCGCGCCGAAGCCACCCGCTGGCTGGCCTTCGTCAATTCCGACGTGCACCCGGCCTTCTCGCCGCTGTTCGCGCCGGGCAAGTTCATCGCCGACGAGAGCCAGTTCGATGCGATCCGCGCCGCCGCGCACAAGCGCCTGCGTGGCCTGTTCGAGACCGCCGACAGGCAGCTGGCCGACAAGCCCTGGCTGGCCGGCTTCCGCAGCTTCGCCGACCCGTACTTCTACATCACCCTGCGCTGGGCCGCCGGTACCAAGGTTGATCTGTCCGGCCTGGACAACCTGGCCGCCTACAGGGCACGCATGGACGCCGATGCCGGCGTGCAGGCCGCGCTGAAGGCCGAAGGCCTGGCCTGAGGATGACCCGGGGGTCAGGGCCGTTTGCGTGTCGAACGGATCTGACCCCGCTGGTTGCCAAACGCGGGGTCGGATCCGCCTGTACCGCAGGCGGCTCTGACCCCATCCGTTGCATCCTCACACTCAGCCGATCTGGCGGATCACTTCGCCCTTGGCATCGCGCAGATAGGTCGGCACCACGTCGATGCGCAGCGCCTCCGTCAACGGGTAGATGCCACGTTCGGCACGCACGCCGGCCAGGGCCCGCAGCCCCGCCTCGCTCAGCGCCCAGCGCGCGCTGTCCGCCGACAGTTCGCCCACGTCGCCATGCCCGGCTGGAATGAACGCCCATTGCCGCTCGCGACTGACCAGTTCCAGCGACTTTCCGTGGCGCAGGCGCAGCGGCAGCAGTTCGCACACGCTGGCGACCTGGCCCGCGCCGAGCACCAGCGTGGTGACGCCCGCCTCCTGCCGCCAGTCCAACGTCTCGACGAACAGCATGCCGGTGCTGGAGCCCTCGCGCTCGCTGCCGGCCCTCACCCGTTCGGCCAATGCCGGATCTTCCAGCAGGTTGCCGCGATGCAGGTCGCTGATCCACAGCGGCATCGCCGGCTGCAGTGCCTGCAGCACGCCACGCGTCGACCAGCGCTTGACCGCCTCCATCTCCTCATCGGTCAGCCCGACCAGCTGCAGGAACTGCAGGTGGCCATTGGCGGTGTCGCGTGCCGGCAACTGCGGGTCGGCAATGAAGGCCAAGTGGCACAACCGCGTGTCGGTCTCCAGTGCGATCGGGCCGTTCGCATTCAGATGGTGGCCATCCTCGAACACGTTGCCGCTGCCGAACACATAGCGCGCCAGGTTCTGCAGCAGGTTCATCGGCCACACCGGCGGCGTGCTGTCGGCGTTCTCAGCGGCTTCGGCAGCAAGACGGAACGTCAGCTCGAAACCATAGCCGCTGGCGGCAGCATCACTGCTCTCCTTGGCATACAGCTCGGAGAAACCGTAGGTGATGTAGTGCCAATGCGGAACCGGCGCATCCGCCCAGTACACGCTGATGCCATCCAGCGGATCCTGGCCGCCGAGCGTGTAGGGAAGCGCGGTGCCGTAGTGTCGCGGCTCCTGCCCGGCATACAGCGGCGCCAGCGCCGCATTGATCGCGTCCCAGCCGGGGGTGTCGGTGTCATCGTGGTCGTCCTGCACGCGGGACTCCTTGTGGGAAAGTGAACCGATCACTTTACGCGGTGGCTCAGGCCTGCACGACCTCTTTGCCAGCGTTTACTACGGCGGACTGGGTTTCCTGCCACCAGCGCTGGGCCAGCGCCGGGCTGCGCGCCTTGCCCACCGCCGCCAGCAGTTCCGGGCAAAGGCGTTCCAGCGCCAGCGCATCGGTGCAGCGTTCGATCTTCAACTGCATGAAGTAGCCCTTCAGCCCCAGATGGCGCCGCACCGCCTCGCTCATCGCGTCGTACAACTGCTGGTACAGCGCCGGGTCCTGTTCGCGGCCGGTGCTGATGCCACGCGCCGGAGCGGCCTCTACGCTCCCGCCGATCACCTCGATCAGTCCCTGTGCGGCCAGCTGCTCCAGTGCATCCGGAGGTGCGCGCAGGCCATCGAACAGGCCACGCAGTTCGGTGTCATCGCGATGGCCATCAACCATCAGCAGGATTGAACGCAGTGCCGCCGGCAGGCGCCGGCCACGGTCTTCGATTTCCTGACGGCCAGCCGCCGTCTTGGCGTGCAGCAATGCCATTGCCTCCCCCTCCCTCGATGCGCAATGCCGGCGCGCCCTGGCGGGCACGCTCCCCTGCAACCGAGCTTAGCGCACCGGTTGCAGGGAGGAAGCTGCGGTGCAGCAACGGCCTCCCCTGTAGAGCCGAGCCCATGCTCGGCTGCTTTGGCAAGGCATGCGGAGCCGAGTATCGGCTCGGCTCTACAGAAGCAGGTCAGCGGCCCAGCGCGCGGCGGATTTCCTCCAGCGCGCTGGGATCATCCAGCGTCGACAGGTCGCCCGGGTCACGCTGCTCGGCCAACGCCTGCAACGAGCGCCGCAGCAGCTTGCCCGAACGGGTCTTGGGCAGCGCGTTGACCACGTGCACATGCGCCGGGCGCGCGACCGCACCAAGCGAAGTCGTCACTGTCGCCATCATCTCGGCCACCACCGGCGCCGGATCCTCGCCCTCAAGCCCCTGCTTGAGGGTGACGAACACCAGCGGCACCTGCCCCTTCAGCTCGTCCTTGACCCCGATCACGGCAGCCTCGGCCACGCGCGGGTGGCTGGAGATGGCCTCCTCGATCTCGCGCGTACCCAGACGATGCCCGGCCACGTTGATCACATCGTCGGTACGGCCGAGGATGAAGGTATAGCCATCGTCATCGCGGATCGCCCAGTCCAGCGAGCTGTACAGCAGTTCCTTGAAGTGGCTGAAGTAGCTCTGCAGGAAACGGCTGTCGTCGTTCCACACCGTGCTCATGCAACCCGGCGGCAAGGGCGGCGACACCACCAGCACGCCCTTCTGCCCCGGCGCCACTTCCTCGCCGGTGTTCTCGTCGATCACCTTCATCCGATAGCCGAGATTGGGGAAGCCCGGTGAACCGAAGCGGACCGGCTTCATCTCCAGGCCCGGCAGCAGGGTCAGTGCCGGCCAGCCGGTTTCGGTCTGCCAGTAGTTGTCGATGATCGGCTTGCCCAGCGCTTCGCTGATCCAGTGCGCGGTGGGTTCGTCCAGCGGCTCGCCGGCCAGGAACAGGTACTTCAGGGCGCGCAGGTCGTGGCGATGGATGAAGTCCGCGTCGTGCTTCTTCAGCACGCGGATGGCGGTGGGTGAGGAGAACATGGTGCGCACGTTGTACTGTTCGCACAGCGCCCACCAGATACCCGGGTCCGGATTCGTCGGCAGCCCCTCGTACAGCAACGAGGTGCAGCCACCGATCAGCGGGCCGTACACGTTGTACGAGTGGCCCACCGCCCAGCCGACGTCGGAAGTGGAGAACATCACCTGGCCCGGCTTGCAGTCGAACACGGTCTCCATCGACTGCGCCATCGCCACCGCATAACCACCGACATCGCGCTGCACGCCCTTCGGCTTGCCGGTGGTGCCGGAGGTGTACAGCAGGTAGCTCGGCTCGCTCGCTTCCAGCCACTGCACCGGCACGTCGACTTCACCGACCTGAGCACGCAGCGTGGCGTAGTCCACGTCGCGACCCGGCACGCGGGGTTCGGCGGCATCCAGCCCGCGCGAGACGATCAGCACGTGTGGCGGAGGCGACGCCGCTTCGGCGCAGGCCGCGTCAACCATCGGCTTGTATGGAATCAGCTTGCCACCGCGCATGCCGGCATCCGCTGCGATCAGCAACTTCGGCTTCGCATCGTCGATGCGCAGCGCCAGGTTGTGCGCGGCGAAGCCACCGAACACCACCGAGTGCACCGCACCGATGCGCGCGCAGGCCAGCATCGCGAACACGGCTTCGGCCATGTTCGGCATGTAGATCACCACGCGGTCACCGTGGCCGACGCCGAGATGCTTGAGCACGGCGGCGAAGTCGTTCACTTCGCGATACAGCTGGCGATAGGTGATCTCGCGGGTGCTGTTGGTTTCGGTGGAAATCGCAACCAGCGCGAGCTGGTCGGCGCGCGTTGCCAGGTGGCGGTCGACGGCGTTGTAGCAGAGATTGGTTTCACCACCGACGAACCAGCGCCGGAACGGCGGGTTGCTGTAATCGAGCACCTGCTGCGGCGGTTTGTGCCAATGGATGCGCTTGGCTTCCTCGCCCCAGAACGCCTCCGGCTCGTCGATCGAGCGACGGTAGGTTTCCTCGTAGTTCATGACGCAGCCCTCCCAGACAAAGTCATGGGTTCGAGGATAGTCCGGCGCTGGCGCGCGGGCCGCCCTACCTTGGTAGGGGGTGGGGTTTGTTGTGCAGGGCTTGCAGCCCTGCACCTCGGTACGCGCCATCGCATGCGCGCTGCCGCTCCCACGCTTCGCTGCGCGAACCGCGGGCCCCACTTACCAACACCCAAACCCCCGCCGCTTCGCGGCCGCTCCCTGACTCAGGGGGCTCTGCCCCAGACACGATCCGACGCCCGCCATGCCGGATCTGACCCCGGATGTATTTCGATATCTGACAGATTCCATCCACGCATAGCATGTTCCATCCACGCATAGCATGGATCCATCAGATCGCGGGAATCTATCAGAGGCGGGACGGTGTCGGAGTACGGGGTGTCAGCCGCATGGGCCCGAGGCATGCCTCGGGCGGG
>NZ_LEKR01000058.1:0-22718 GCF_001580555.1 Stenotrophomonas sp. DDT-1 | reverse complement strand
TGCGGTTGGCGCTGGCACTGTTGCGCACGTCCAGGACGGTACCACTGTTGGATGCGCCCAGACGGACATTCCCCGAGGCAGACGTCTCGCCCAGGAGACGCGAAAGCGTGTTGGCCTTTGTCAGTGCACTGTCGGCATTGGTCTTGGCCGAGTCCGCGACGGAGCGCGCGGCCGTGACATTGTTGTTGGTGGCGTTCAGCTGTCTGCCCGTAACAGCGTCCGAACTGGCGCTGTTAAGACGTGCGTCCTGTACGTTCACGATTCGTCGCTTGTTATCGACACTACCCACCGAAACGGAGTTCAGCTCGGTTGCCCGCGAATTTGCTCCCAGCGCGACAGCGTTGGCGGCGGAAGCGAGCGCACCACTCCCAAGCGCAACCGCATCGGCGGCAATTGATCGTGCTGCATTTCCGAAGGACGCCGCTCCAAGGTAATGGGCTTCAGCCTTTGCACCAACAGCCACATTGTGATCGCCGTTTGTTTTAGCTTCATATCCAATAGCAACGCTATCGTACCCAAGCGCCTGGGCATACGCTCCGACTGCGACATCCTGCTTGGCTGAGTAAGCGCTGTACCCGACTGAGACACTGCCGGTGTCGGGGATATAGGCGTTATACCCCAGCACTGCATAACCAGAACCCGTTGCGCCCAATAGACCGGCGCCACCACTGAACAACGATGGCAAGCACGCTCCCTCGAACTCATCGAAGTTCTGGTCACAGAACGGATACGTGGCTGCCTGTGCAGTACCCGTGGCAATCATCGCAGCTATCAGCGAATGCACCGCCGCAGACCTCATCGAGGGGCGCCTTCTCACGCCGCTGACAGTCTTGGATGATGCCGCGAACTCGCTGGCCACGACCCAGCATTGCTTGGCGTGACTCCAGATGCGGCGGTAGATGTGGTTCATGTTTCTCTCCTTAACAGGACAAGGGAAATGAAGCCCCGCGCTGACGCGGGGCCATGAAGGTCAGGCGCTCGGCGCCAGGGTCGTTACGTGATCGCGATAGCCGTCGTTCGACAGGCGGTACTGCAGTTGCAGCGTGCTGCCGGGCTGGAGCTGGACCGGCAGGGTCAGCGCGGCGTCGGGGTAGAGGCTCTTCGACAGCTCAAGCGGTGTGCACACGCCACTGGCATTGCACTCGGATGCACCGGTAATGCCGACACGCAGCGTTCCGGTGTTGCGCAGGGTGTCACCCTGCAGCTGCAGGTCCACGCTGCCCTTGGTCGGCACCACGTTCACCAGTGCCCCCCAGACCAGGCTGACGCCGACATTGGCCTGCGCGGTCTGTTCAGCGTCTTCCAGAGGGGCTTCATCCGGGCCTTTGACACCCTCGAAGTAGATGCGGTACGCCGCCTCCTTTTCCACGGACTGCAGCGGAATCACCCGGATCAGGCGATTGCCACCACCGCTGAGTGCGAACTTGCCGGGCGTGATGGCAATCGCCGCGTCGGCGGCTTCTACTTCGATCTCTTCCTCATCCAGCTGTGCCGGGTTGGTGATGCGCAACAGCCGTGCCTGCACGTACTGCGGCTGGGTGGATTGCGAGTACACGCGGATCTGCGTGCCGTGCCTGGCATCCACCGCTGCACGCATCGGATAGATGGACAGGTTGGCCTGTGCCGGCTGGGCCAGCAGCGCGCTCAACGGCAACAGGCAGAACAGCAGTTTTTTCATGATGAGCCTCCGTGGGGATCAGGGTTTGGCGGTCGGCACGCGCAGCTCTACCGTCAGCTCGCCCTCATAGATACCGGGGCGCTGGCTGGCGATGGGGGTGGGCGGTGTCTCCAGCGTCAGCGGCGTGGGCACGCAGTACACGGGCTGGCTGATGCCCGGCAGCAGCACCATGCGCAGCTGAGCGCTGTCGATGCCGCGCAGCAGCTGTTCTTCGCCGTGTTTCATGGCCAGCTCGTTGCCGCCGTAACTCAGCCGAACGTGGTAGTCGAGGCGCTGGGTGTCATCACTGCCACCGTCCTGGTGCCAGACCGCGAAGTCACGCCCGGGTGGCGGACGCGGCCCGCTGTCGCGCACGGTGACACCGAGGAATTCGCTCTGCGAGCCCACGCCGTCGTACAGGCACATGTCCACCTCCTTGCGCCCGGCGACGACCTTGCGGATGGGGTCGTAGCGCAGGTCCATGTTGACCAGCGGTGCAATGCCATCGAAGCCGGGGAAGTAGATCGAGATCGCGTCGTAGTCGGTGACGGTGAAGTCGAAGTTGAAGGTGGCTGCGGCGACCGGTGGTGCGGCGGGGTCGGCTTTGATGTGCAGGCGCATCGTGGCCTTCCAATGGCCTGCGACGAGTCGCGAAATTTCGCGTTGAGGCAGGATCATCTCGACGCCGGTTCCAAGCGGGTCATCTGCACCTCCCCCTACACCGCATCGAAACCAAAATGCTGATTCCAAGGGGCGCACCCGGTCATGCCAGAAGTCACCAGTGCATATCCGTCCTGACATGACTCTCCGCATGCTTCCAATTGCACGGACTTCCGCAATCAGCCCGGTCCGGCGCTCTGCAAGACGCAACACAACTTCAGATGTTCCGGATGCAAGGGAGGGCTCGCCTTCTGTTGGGCACCGCCCAAACTCACTATCAGAAGCAGACCCACAAACCACATGGATCTGCCCATACTTCAGCGCGAGGTCGTGGCTGAACCCCAGCACCGTCCGTGGCGCCCAAAGCTCCACATCACCCGGCACCGCCGAGCGATCCCACGACATCACGATGTCCCGGCTCTGATCCGCCGGGTGCGTTTCCGGCGGCCACTGCGCCCACGCCCTAGGCACCAGCACCACCAGCGCACACACCAGCATCAACACCAACAACACACGCCGGTTCATGGCGTTCCTCCTGCAGCAGCGGTCTGGGGCGTGGCGGCAATCAATGCGCGTTCCTGCAGCAGGCGGGTCACCCGGGCCTGCTGGCGGATCTCTGCCGGCAGCTGGGCCACGGCCAGCGGCTCGCAGTGCACGGCGCCGACCAGCAGCACCACCTGGCGGCGCTCGCGCACCTGCAGCGGGCAATGCAGCAGGCGGTCGTCCTGCAGCAGGTACAGCGTTGTTTCGCGACGCGGGAAATCGGCAACGAAGCTGCCGTTGGCGCTGGTGCCGGGCACCGGCGCATTGAGGATGCGGGCGCCGCCCAGCGGCGCGCCGCCAAGGTCCTTGGCGCTGCCGATGAAGGTGTAGGTCACTTCGATCGGCACCGGCATGCGCATCAGCTTGCCGGGGGTGAGGAACATCGGCCGTGCACCGCCCACGCCGGTCACGCGGATGGCGGCGATGCTGTCCAGCGTGCTGGCATCCTGAACTTCAGCGCGCTGCGACTGATAGGCCTGCAGCGGCAGCAGCCGTCGCTCGCCGATCTGCAAACGCTGTCGGCGTAGCCCGCCCACCTGCAGTTCGGCAGCCACCCCGCGCAGGTCGATGTCGTCGGAGCCGGCCACCTGCACGGCCAGGCCCGCGTCAGCGCCGTTGCTTCCGCTCCAGTAGAAGCCGCGCTTGCCCAGTGCAAAACCGGAGCTGTGCATACCGCTGTAGGCGGTTTCGCTGCGGCCGCGCTGCTGGTAGTGCGCAAGGGTGGCGCCGCTCTGGCCCAGGCTGTTCTGCAGCTGGCCGCTGAGCGTGGCGCTGTAGCGATTGCTGTTGTTGCCGCGCAGTTCGGCAGACACCTCGCGGTACTGTGCGTCCAGCTCCTGGCGCAGACTCTGGCCAATGCTGTACGTGACATCCGGACGCTGATGCTGTGGCTGGCGCACGTCCACGCTGTAGCGGCGCTGGCCGCTGCCGGCGGTGCCGCGCAGAAGACGCGTGAGGCTCAGATTGAAATAGATACCGCGGTCGCGCTGGTCGCTGCCGCGCAGGCTGTCCGTGCTGCGTTGCTGCCACACGCCCACCCGGGTCGATACGTTGAAATCCTGCCAGCGGCGGCTGCGGTTGAAGCTGGCCTGCCAGGTGCGGCTGAGCTGCGGCTCGCGACGCGGCTGCCACGGCGCCGGTGGCGGCAGCAGCGGGTCGAGCCCGGCCAGCGGATCGTCTTCCAGGCCTGGCAGGGTGCGCCCGGCGCGCCAGGTCTGGCGCCGCGTAAAGCCCACATGGGCACTGCCACCGGCCACCGGCAGCGCCATCGAGGCGCTGAGCGAATTGATGCAGCCCAGCTGGTCGCGCGCATCGGCCTCGAACTGGCAGGCCTTGCCGCGCATGCGCTGCCGGTAGATGTTCCAGGACGCGGTGCGACGGTAGGAGAGCTGGTGCTGCTGGCCGGTACTGCCATCGTTGCCGCGCATGCCACCGAAACTGGCGCGCAGTTCCTGGGTGGCATACAGGCGGCGCAGGTCCACGCGCAGTTCGCCATAGCGGAAGCCGCCCAGGTCGGCGGCACCGGCCACCATCGCCACGTCGCGGCCCAGTGGCACGCGCATGCCGGCCACGGCCACGCGCTCGCCATCGAAGCGGTCACTGCGGCGCTCGTTGCGCTTGCCACCCTGCACGAACCATTGCCACTGGCTGTTGGTCCAGTCGCCGCCCTTGTCGAACGGCGCGTCTTCGGTACGCACCAGCACGCCGTCTTCGTAGATGCGCAGGGTGACGTTGTAGTTGCCGAACGGGAAGGTGCGGGTATCGATCTGGTTGATGCCGGCCTGCAGGTAAGAGGTCTGCAGCAGGCGCGTGCCGTCGTAGGCATCCACGCGCGCGTCGCGGGCCAGCAGCACGGTCAACGGCGTGGCCTGCACGGCGGCATCGGCATCCACATAGGCCTGGGTGGTGCCCACGCGCACGCCCTGGAAGCGGTCCAGCGGCAGCATGCTGAAACTGAAGGTGCCGCCCTGCGGACTGGACAGGTTGCGGCGGTCCATGCGCCCGGCCTGCAGGTAGTGCGCCTGCCCCAGGTCATGGCGGTAATAGACGTTGTCGAACTGGAACGCGCTGTCGCTGCTGCGGCTGCGGTAGCGCTGCTGATTGAAGTTCCATTCGGCAAAGGCGTGCCCGCGATCGAACAGGCCCAGCACGCCGGTGCCACGCGCGGACAGCGCTTGGTAATCGCGGCTGCCACTGACATTGATCACCTGCTGGTGCAGGAAAGCGTTCTCGGCATTGGCGCTGACGGTGTGGAAACGTTCTGCGGCTGGCTCGCCGGGAATCCACTGGCGGGCAACGAACAGGCGCACCGCGCCCTCGCCTTCGTCGTACAGCGCGCGCACGGCAGCGGGGTCCTCCGGTGGGTCGAGATAGCCGCAACCGGCCGTGGCGCCACCGAAGCGGCAGGCCAGGTGGCTGTTGCGCGGCATCGGTTGCGACAACGCAGGCAGCAGCACGGCCTGCGCCTCGGCTGACAGATCGAGCGACTGCAACACCTGCCCGGGCGCTTCCAGCTGCACGTGTTCCAGGGTCACGCGTACCGGCGACAGCCCGGCCGAGCGGCCGAACAGCTGGATGTCGAGTTGTTCGGTCTGGCCTTCAACCAGATCCTCGAAACCGGGCGGGACGCCGCGCGCCGCCACCAGCGGCGTTGCCAGCGCCAAGGCGAGCGCGACCGCCAGCCGGGTAACGGCGGGGGCATGTGGGGTCATGGGAGTACCGCTGGAGAAGCGGCCGGCCCGGCGTGCGGGCCGGCGCGGGGATTACGGCGTGGTGGCCTTCTGGTTCAGCACGATGTTGACGATGCCGGTGTAGGCGCCCTTGGTGGTGATCGGCGCCGGGGTGGTCTGGGCAATGGTCAGCGGCATCGAAATCGAAGCACCGGGGGTGGAGCCGGCGCCGGTGAACAGATCGGCAGCCTTGAATTCGATCGGGCTCTCCGTCAGTGCGCGGCGGTTGAGGCTGACGGTCATCGGCACGGTGACCTTGCCGTCACCGTTGACCAGCGCGAAGGCACCGCCGATCTTGGCTTCGATATCGGCCTTCTCATCGTTGGAGTGGATGCGCACATGCTGGGTGCTCGGCACAAGGCCGCGCAGCGGATCGTGGGTCAGGGTGACGGCGTCCGGCAGTGCGCTGCCGTCATCACGCAGCAGGGCCAAGGTCGGGTCGACGTCGGCGTAGACGGAGATCTTGGTTTCAACAGCGTGCGCGGACAGCGAAGCGGTAGCCAGCGCTGCAGCGAGCGCGGCCTTCTTGAGAATGGCGTGCATGGTTGTCTCTCTCGGACAAGGGGGAATTTGAAAGCTCCCCTCCCCAAGGAGAAAAGGGAGGGAAGCGCCGCCCGCGGGGATGGGTGCGGGCGACGGAGAGAATGTTAGAAATCCATTGCCATGCAGGCCATTCAAGGATTCCTAAAACGTTGAACGTTAAGGAGAATTCTTGAATTCGCTCAATGTTTGAGGGTTATGCAATTTCCCTCATCGGTTCAATGCAACAAACCTCATTGCATTGAATTTGTAGAGCCGAGCCGATGCTCGGCTGCCGTTCGCTTCAACCTGCCGGCACGACGGTGACGTGATCAACATCGATGTCGGTCGGCTTGAAGCGATGCGTGTCGACCTTGCCACGCAGTTCGACCACGGTGTCGGCGCCGATGGCCTGCGGCGGCAGATCTTCGTCATCGATCTCAACGTCGATCTGGCCGCTGGCATCACGGAACTGGTAGCGCTCGTCACCGATCTTGGCGATGAGGGTGCCGCGCAGCACCACCGGATGGTCATCACGTTGCGCGCGTGCGTCGGCGACAGTACTGGCAGCGGCCCCTGCCCCCGGCCCGGTGTACTGCGCGACGGCCTGCGGGCTCAGCAGGGCCAGCGGCGTGGCGATGAAAGCGATGGCGATCAGTCGGTTCATGGCGTTCTCCATACAGGGATGAGTACGCACAGGTTCTATCGCCTTCGATGTGATCCCCATGCAATAGATCCGAAAAGACATGAAAGCGACATTCATTATCAGAGCGCGTTCAGACCCGGAAGCGGGCTCTTGTAGAGCCGAGCCACGCTCGGCTGCGCGGTGTGGACGGGCGCCAGCCGAGCATGGGCTCGGCTCTACAGCGACCATCCGGGAATCGTGCGGACCAGCGGTCCGCACCCACCCTCCGTCGAACACGATCAGGGCACAAAAAAAACGCCCCGCGGATGCGGGGCGTTCTCGGCACAACCTCCGCGGGCGATCAGCCCTGGTAGTCGCGCACGTCGCTGCCGGTGTAGACCTGGCGCGGACGGCCGATCTTCATTTCCGGATCGACCTGCTGTTCCAGCCAATGCGACACCCAGCCGGAAGTACGGCCCAGGGCGAACATGACGGTGAACATTTCGGTCGGGATCTGCAGCGCCTTGTAGATGATGCCGCTGTAGAAATCGACGTTCGGGTACAGCTTGCGGGCGACGAAGTACTCGTCCTGCAGCGCAGCCTGTTCCAGCTTCACGGCCACGTCCAGCAGCGGATCCTGCACGCCCAGCTGCTTGAGCACCTTGCTGGTCATCTCACCGATGACCTTGGCGCGCGGGTCGAAGTTCTTGTAGACGCGGTGGCCGAAGCCCATCAGGCGGAAGCCGGAAGTCTTGTCCTTGGCCTTGACCACGGCGGACTCGACGTTGTCGGCGCTGCCGATCTCTTCGAGCATCTTCAGCACGGCTTCGTTGGCACCGCCGTGGGCCGGACCCCACAGCGCGGTGACGCCCGCAGCGACCGACGCGTACGGGTTGGCACCGGTCGAGCCGACCAGGCGCACGGTCGAGGTCGAGGCGTTCTGCTCGTGGTCGGCATGCAGGATGAACAGCAGGTCCAGTGCCTTGACCACGTCCGGGTTCAGGTCGTACTGGCCGTCAGCCGACTCGAAGGTCTGCTTCAGGAAGCGGCTGACGTAGTCCAGCGAAGTGTCCGGCTTGTTGGCCGGCAGGCCCTTGCCATGGCGGTAGATCAGCGCCGACAGGGTCGGCACCTTGGCGATCAGGCGCACGGCGGCCTTGCGGCGCTGCTCGGCGTCGGACAGGTCCAGCGAGTCGTGGTAGATGGCCGACAGCTGCGCGATCGCGGCCGCCAGGATCGCCATCGGGTGGGCATCCTTGGCAAAGCTGCCGATCAGGGTGTTGATCGACTCGTCGACGTTGGCTTCGGCGGTCAGCTCATCGGTGAAGGCCTTCAGCTGCTCGGCGCTCGGGCGCTCGCCGTTGATCAGCAGGTAGGCCACTTCGACGTAGCTCGACTTTTCCGACAGCTGCTCGATCGGGTAGCCGCGATACAGCAGCACGCCCTTGTCGCCGTCGATGTAAGTGATGGCGGACTTGCAGCTGGCCGTCGCGGTGAAGCCGGAATCGTAGGTGAAGAACCCCGTTTCCTTGGTCAGCTTCGCGATGTCGACGCAGTCGTTGCCAAGGGTGGGTTTGATGACGGGCAGAACGACCGACTTGTCGCCGGCGTTGAGCGTGACCTGATCAAGATCGGACACTGTGTGCGCTCCTTCATGGGAAGGCGCCTGCCCAAGCGCATTGGTCAGGCACGTGAATGACGTCCTCGGCCTGTGCCGGGGATCATGTCATTATCGCACAGCAGCATTTGTCGGGTGCTAGACGGAAGTCGTATACGACAGGCGGCCAGACACCGGCCGTTGAGCGGCCCGGATCGGCAAAAGCGTTGTCACACGAACGCAGTGTTCCGTCCATCCAAACGCCCGTTGGGTTGGCGTTGGGGAAAAACAAACGGCCGCGCAGAGCGCGGCCGTCGGTTCGAAGCTGGATCGACAGATCAGCGCGCGTAGCGCTTCTGGAACTTGTCGATACGGCCCGAGGTGTCGATGACCTTGTGCTTGCCCGTGTAGAACGGATGCGAAGCCGAGGAAATTTCAACCTTGACCAGCGGGTATTCGTTGCCGTCTTCCCACTGGATGGTTTCCTTCGTCGCCATGGTGGAGCGGGTCAGGATCTTGAAATCGGAGGTGACGTCATGGAAGACGACGTCGCGGTAGTTCGGATGGATATCGGCCTTCATGGGCTCACACCGTAAATGGGCTGGTGGTCAAGAGCGGCATTATAAGCACCGGTTGCCGTTCGGGGCAACCGGTGGCCGGCAACGGACGTCAGTCCGCGCCCAGGGCCTGGCGCACCAGGGCCTCGAAACGCCCCTGGTCGTAGGCCATCAGCAGATCGCAGTTGTCCGGCTGGCCGGTCTGGCGGTTCCAGTCGACGATGGTGGCGCCGCGGCTGAACGTGCCATTCAGCTCGACGTTCAGCGGCCGCGACTCGACCTGCAGCTGCCCTTCCGGGTTCAGCGCCCAGGCCATGGCCACCGCATCGGCGGTGTACCAGCGACCGCCCTTGGCATCTTCCGACAGCGCGCGGGTCTTGCGCGAGATCAGTTCGTAGAAGCGGGCGCGATCGGAATCGGCCTGCAGCCATTTCTCGGCGTCCTCCAGCGGCAGGCCGTGAGCAACGGTCGCCTCCCAGTCCGACACCAGCAGGTGCTTGAACGAGGTGAACACCACGTGCGCGGCTTCCGGATCGAACGCAATGTTGAATTCGGCTGCCGGGGTGATGTTGCCGTGGCAGGTAACCGCACCGCCCATCACCACGATGCGCTTGATGCGCTGGGGCAGGGTCGGGTCCAGCTTCAGTGCCAGCGCCAGATTGGTCAGCGGGCCCAACATCACCAGCATCAGTTCGCCGGCGTGTTCGTGCGACAGGCGCAGGATGGCCAGGGCAGCGTGCTCGGCCTCGGCCTGGCGGCTCGGCGGCGGCAGGTCCACGTCGCCGTAGCCATCACGGCCATGCACGTGGGCAGCGTCAACGGAGGGGTGCAGCAGCGGATCCGGGCTGCCGGCAAACACCGGCACGTCGGGGCGGCCGACGATGTCACAGAGCTTGAGGGCGTTGCGGACGGTGTACTGCAGGCCGACATTGCCGGCGGCGATGGTCAGGGCGACCACGTCGTGCCGTTCATCGGCAAAGGCCATCAGCAGGGCCAGGGCGTCGTCCACACCGGGGTCGGTGTCGATCAACAGGGGGATCTTGTGGGTCATCGTTGCCGTCTTCAGATCGGCAACGAAGTGTGGACCGGGATGATGACCGTTGCAATACCGCACTATCCCAACGGCATAAGGTGTCGGGGAGAGCGTGGGCTCCCTTGCCCGCCACTAACGGCCCCGCCCGACTCTTTCACAAAAATGAACAGATTTGATTGGGCACGCTTGGAGCGCTCAACATCACCTGCTATAAAAAGTAATACATATTTTATAGAAATCCGCCATGAAGCTGCCCATGCCAGCTCCCGATCTGGCAACCCTCACCCGGAAGTACATTGAGACCCTCGGTACCATACTGGACGCCCGGATTGGGCCAGAGGTGAACGGCGCCTATGAGCACTGGGACAAGGTGCGCCACAGAGCGCCACCGGCAGGCCTGAACGCGGAGCAGTGGTGGCTGGGTATCACGTGGACGCGCGCAGCATTGCTGAAGCCGCTGCCGCTGTTGCTGGACAAGACGCAGCAACCCTTCAAGCTCGCACTTACCGATTCAATGCAGCGGCACCTGCACTACATTGACCGGGAGGCCGCAGGCTCGGTGAAGGGTGTGGATGCTGCCAGCGGCCAAGGACGGTTCATGATCCGGTCGCTGATCGAGGAAGCGATGACCTCATCGCAGTTGGAGGGCGCCTCGACCACGCGGGCCGTGGCAAAGGAAATGTTGAGCACGGGCCGCGCGCCGCGCGACCAGTCCGAGCGCATGATCTACAACAACTACGTGGCAATGAACGTGATCCGCGAGCGCGGCATACGCCCGATCACTCCCGGCGAGATTCTGGAACTGCACAGCATCCTCACCGACGGCACGCTGGAGCTGCCAACCGACAGCGGGCGTTTCAGAACCGCCGAAGACAACGTCGCGATCTTCGACCGCGGCTCACCGCCTACGCTTCTGCACACCCCTCCTCCGGCCGAGGAAGTGCCTGCACGGATTGAGCGGCTGTGCACGTTCATCAATGAAGAAAGCACACCGTTCGTGCATCCCGTCGCCAAAGCCATCGCACTACATTTCCAGATTGGCTATGACCATCCTTTCGTGGATGGAAATGGCCGTACGGCGCGCGCACTGTTCTACTGGGCAATGATGAATGCCGGGTACTGGATGACCGAGTACTTCTCCATTTCCAGCGTGCTGAAGAAGTCTCCAGGCAAGTACATGCGGGCCTACCTGTACACCGAAAGTGACAACCGGGATCTTGGCTACTTCGTTGCGCAACAACTGGAGGCCATTGAGCAATCGATCCAGGGACTGCATGCCTACATCGCCAGGAAGCATGCAGAGGATCAAGCGGCGCGACGTATGTTGCGAACCGCCCCGCTTGGCGGTATGCAGCTCAATCACCGTCAGCGCGCGTTGCTGGCCAACGCGCTGAAAGATCCTGACCGGACCTACACCGTCGCCAGCCACCAGGCGGCACACACCATTACCTATCCGACCGCATTGAAGGATCTGAATGGATTGGTGGCTGCCGGACTTGTCAGCAAAGAGCGCGTCGGGAAGGCTTCCGAGTATCTCGTGCTTCCCGGCCTTTCGGAACGCTTGGTGTTGTAGATCCACGCCATACGTGGATGACGGGAGAATGATCGAAAGCGCCGTCTGTAGAGACGAGCCATGCTCGACTCCCGCGCGCAGCGCGAACAGCAGCCGAGCGCGGGCTCGGCTCTACAGTAGATCCACGCCATGCGTGGATGTGTGGACCAAGGTCCACACCCACCAAGGCGGCATTATGCCGAGGCGTAACGCACAGCGGTGCCGATCCACCGTGCAACCACGCGGTCGGCCAGCGCGGGCTGCTGGTCCAGCAGGCGCTCGGCCAATTCATGCACGCCGGGCAGCAGGCCGGCGTCGCGGGCCAGGTCGGCAATGCGGAAACCGGCCAGGCCGGTCTGGCGCGTGCCCAGCAGTTCGCCGGGGCCACGCAGTTCCAGATCCTTCTCGGCGATGACGAAACCATCGTTGGTCTCGCGCATGGTCTGCAGGCGCTCGCGCGCCATCTGCGAGAGCGGGGCCTGGTACAGCAGCACGCAGCGCGATACCGCCGAACCACGACCCACGCGGCCACGCAACTGGTGCAGCTGGGCCAGGCCGAGGCGCTCGGCGTTCTCGATCACCATCAGCGAGGCGTTCGGTACGTCCACGCCCACTTCGATCACGGTGGTCGCCACCAGCAGGTCGATCTCGCCGGCCTTGAACGCCACCATCGTCGCAAGCTTCTCGGCGGCCTTGAGGCGGCCATGCACCAGCCCGACGCGAACACCGGGCAGCAGCGCCTGCAGTGATTCGTAGGTGGCCTGCGCCGGGGTGGCATCCAGCTCTTCGCTTTCCTCGATGAGCGTACACACCCAGTACACCTGCCGCCCTTCCTGGCAGGCCAGCGCAATGCGCTCGATCAGCTCCGGGCGACGGTCATTGTTCAGTGCGACGGTCTGCACCGGCGTGCGGCCCGGCGGCAGTTCGTCGATGGCCGACACGTCCAGGTCTGCGTACTCGGACATCGCCAG
Source organism: Stenotrophomonas sp. DDT-1 (assembly GCF_001580555.1). Lineage (NCBI taxonomy): Bacteria > Pseudomonadati > Pseudomonadota > Gammaproteobacteria > Lysobacterales > Lysobacteraceae > Stenotrophomonas > Stenotrophomonas sp. DDT-1. The sequence continues at coordinate 10,275 of NZ_LEKR01000058.1, read as the reverse complement.
CGTGCGCGGAATCGGCGTGGCGGTCATCACCAGCTGGTGCGGCACGCTGTTGCCGCCCGCGCCCTTGTCGCGCAGGGCCAAGCGCTGGTGCACGCCGAAGCGGTGCTGCTCGTCGACGATGGCCAGCGCCAGGTCCTGGAACACCACCGCCTCCTGCATCAGCGCGTGGGTACCGACCACCACCTGCGCTTCGCCGTTGGCGACCTGCTCCATCACCTTGGCACGTGCCTTGCCGGTGACCTTGCCGGCCAGCCACGCGATGCGCACACCGAGCGGTTCCAGCCAGCCGCGCAGATTGTTGAGGTGCTGCTCGGCCAGCAGTTCGGTGGGTGCGGCCAACGCAACCTGCTTGCCCTGCTCCACCGCCAGCATGGCGGCCAGCGCGGCCACCACCGTCTTGCCGGAGCCGACGTCGCCCTGCACCAGCCGCAGCATCGGGCTGGGCCGCGCGAGGTCTTCACGGATCTGCTTGAACACGCGTGCCTGCGCCCCGGTCAGCGCGAACGGCAGCTGCTTCAGCAGCGCCTTGGCCAGCTTGCCAGGACCGGCCAGCGGCGGCGCATGGTGTGCCTGCAAGGCAATGCGCTGGCGACGCAGGCTGAGGTGATGGGCCAGCAGTTCTTCCATCGCCAGGCGACGCTGCGCCGGGTGGGTACCAGCCGCCAACGCGGCCAGATCGGCATCCGGCGGTGGCCGGTGCACGGTCAGCAGCGCGCTGCGCAGCGAAGGTAGGCCCAGGCCATCGAGCCAACCGCTGGGCAGCAGTTCCAGCGTGCTTTCCTCGGGCAGGCGGTCCAGCGCCTGGCCGATCAGCTTGCGCATGGTCATCGGGCCGACGCCTTCGACGGTGGGATACACCGGGTCGAGGCGGTCGCCGAGTTCGGGATCGTCGTTGCGGCCCAGCACCTGGTAGCTGGGATGGACGATTTCCAGGCCGAGGTGGCCGGGCTTGGGCGTGCCGAAGCAGCGCAGCCGGGTGCCGACCGCGAACTGCCCGACCTGCTGCTGGCGGAAGTGGAAAAAGCGCAGCACCAGGGTGCCCTGCCCTTCGTCCTCCACCGCCACTTTCAGCATCGGCCGGTAGCGCATGCCGCGCTCGACCGCGACCACCCGCCCTTCCACCTGCGCCGGCACGCCGTTGCGCAGGTCTTCGATGCGGGTCAGCCGGGTCCGGTCTTCATAGCGCAGCGGCAGATGAAGCCAGAGATCCTGCAGGGTGGCCAGGCCACGCGCCTGCAGTTTGGCGGCCACGGCCGGACCGACGCCGGCGAGCATCGCCAGGGATGCTTCGCCGGACGGTGACAGGACCGGGGTGACCGCCGCCTTGCGTGCCACGTGGCGGTCAGTCGATGACCATCACCGCGTCGACCTCGAAGCTGGCGCCCTTCGGCAGGCCGGAGACTTCGATGGTGGAACGGGCCGGGTACGGGGCCTGGAAGTAGTCCTGCATGACCGCGTTGACCTTGGCGAACTCGCCCAGGTCGGTCAGGTACAGGCCCAGGCGCACGACCTTGTCCAGCGAACCACCTGCGGCTTCGGCCACGGCCTTGAGGTTGTCGAAGGCGCGGCGGGCCTGTGCTTCGACGTCACCGGCGCCGACGATGTCGCCGGTAGCCGGGTCGAGCGGGATCTGGCCGGAGAAGTACACGGTGTTGCCGGCGCGCACGGCCTGCGAGTACGGGCCGATGGCGGCGGGGGCCTTTTCGGTGTTGATGATCTGGCGGGACATGGGTCGCTCCGGTGCTTGGGGGAAAACAGAGCGGTGATTGTACCGGCTGGGGGTGCATCCACGCATGGCGTGGATCTACCGCAGTCCGGGCATGTGATGCGCCGCCTGTAGAGCCGAGCCCATGCTCGGCTGCTTCAGGCAAGAGCAGCCGAGCATGGGCTCGGCTCTACAAAAACCATCCACGCATGGGGTGGGGTTATTGGCGGCGTACCGATTGCACGACCGACAGGCGGCGCAGGCGGCGCATCACTTCTGCCAGGTGGTTGCGGTCGCGCACCTGGATGTTGAACGCCAGCACGGCGGCGTTGAAGTCGCGGTCCAGGTAGTCCACGCGCTCGATGTTGGAATGGCTCTGTGCGATGGCGGCGGCCAGCTGCGCCAGCACGCCGGTGCCGTTCTCCACTTCCACCACCAGCGAGGTGTCGTAGTCGCCGGAGACGGTGGTGTCCCAGCCGATCGGCACCCAGCGCTCGGGCGACTTGCGCAGCTCGGCCAGGTTCGGGCAGTCCATGCGGTGCACCACGATGCCCTTGCCGGCGGTGTGGTAGCCCATGATCTCGTCGCCGGGTATCGGCTGGCAGCAGCCGGCGAAGGTGACCACGCCGCGTTCGCTGCCGTTGATCAGGATCTTCTCCTGCGAATGGTGACGCGAATGCGGGCCGCCACGCAGTTCGGCGTAGGCCATCAGCGCCTGTGCGGCCTGGGTCGGCATCCAGTTGCCCAGTGCGACCTCGGCCAGCAGCGCTTCCAGGCGCGGGAAGCGGTGTTCGGCCAGGAACGCGTCCAGGCGGCCTTTCGGCAGGCGCTCCAGCGACGAATCCATCGCTTCCAGCGCGCGGTCGAGCATGCGGTGGCCGAGCTGCACGGCGTCTTCGTGCTCCAGCTGCTTGAGCTGGTGGCGGATGGCGGTGCGCGCCTTGCTGGTCACCACGAATTCCAGCCACTGCGGTTTCGGCGTGGCCGAGCGAGCGGTGATGATCTCCACCGACTGCCCCGACACCAGCTTGGTGCGCAGTGGCACCAGTTTCTTGTCCACGCGCGAGGCCACCGCCATGTTGCCCACGTCGGTATGCACGGCGTAGGCGAAATCAAGCGCGGTGGAGTTGCGCGGCAGCGCCAGGATCTTGCCCTTCGGGGTGAACAGGTAGACCTCGTCCGGGAACAGGTCGACCTTGACGTTGTCGAGGAACTCCAGCGAGGAACCGGCGGCGCGCTGCGAGTCGATCAGCTCGACGATCCAGGCGTGGGCACGGCTCTGCGCGCTGTTGGGCGAGTCACCACCGAACTTGTAGGTCCAGTGCGCGGCCACGCCGCGTTCGGCGATCAGGTCCATTTCCTCGGTACGGATCTGCACTTCGATCGGCGAGCCATACGGCCCGAACAGCACCGTGTGCAGTGACTGGTAACCGTTGGCCTTGGGAATGGCGATGAAATCGCGGAAGCGCCCATCCAGCGGCTTGAAGGTGGCGTGCACCGAACCCAGCGCGTGGTAGCAGCTGGGCACGCTGCGCACGACCAGGCGGAAGCCGAACACATCCATCACCTGGTCGAAGGATTTGTTCTCGTCGCGCATCTTGTTGTAGATGCTCCACGGGGTCTTGATGCGGCTGATCAGCCGATGCTCGATCCCCTCCTTGGCCAGGCGCTGCGACAGCTGCACTTCCACCTGCGCCATCGCTTCGCGGCGCACCACCGGCTGGCTGCGGATGTGTTTTTCGATGATGGCGTGGCGCCATGGGTAGAGCGCCTTGAACCCCAGGTTCTGCAGCTCGCTCTTGACCAGGCTCATGCCCAGGCGCTGGGCGATGGGCGCGTAGATCTCCAGCGTCTCGCGGGCGATGCGGCCGCGCGCTTCGCGGCTCTGCGCGCCCAGCGTGCGCATGTTGTGCAGGCGGTCGGCCAGCTTGATCATGATCACGCGCAGGTCGCGCGACATCGCCAGCAGCATCTTGCGGAAGCTCTCGGCGGCCGCTTCCTGGCGGTCGCGGAACTTCAGCTTGTCCAGCTTGGTAACGCCGTCGACCAGTTCGGCCACGGCTTCGCCGAACTCGGCGGCCAGCGCCTCGCGGGTCAGCGGGGTGTCTTCGATGGTGTCGTGCAGGATCGCGGCGATCAGCGCTTCCACGTCCAGGCCGAGCTCGGCCAGCACCTGGGCCACGGCCACCGGATGGGTGATATAGGGCTCGCCCGACTTGCGCGTCTGCCCAGCGTGCGCGGAGGCTCCGACTTCCCAGGCACGGCGCAACAGCGGCAGCTGTTCCGGCGGCAGGTAATGGGCGGCGCGTTCAAGCTGGAGGACATAGTCGGGTACGGCGGCAGCGGGGGCTGCGGCGACCTTGGCAGTGGGGCCTGGGTTCATGCCCGAAGCCTATTCCAGCGCGACGTTTACGGCAAATCCTGAATGCGAAACAGCCCGCACGGGGCGGGCTGTTCGGTGTATCCAACGATTACGTTGATCGATGCGATCAATCGTCGTTCTTGGACATGTCTTCGTCGGCGACCACTTCGGCGGCAGCCCACTCCAGCGCTTCGCGCTCGGCGCGCTCACGCTCGGCCTTCTCGACTTCGTCGATCAGGGCGTTGTCGATCTTGCGGGCGGCGATTTCGCGCAGCGCCAGCACGGTCGGCTTGTCCTCGGTCTCGCTGTTGTCCAGCGTGGCCTGCACGCCGTTGGCGAGCTGGCGGGCACGCTTGGACGCCATCATGACCAGTTCGAAACGGTTGTTAACGACTTCCAGGCAATCTTCTACGGTGATGCGGGCCATACGGGCTCCCGGCGACCGGTCGGCCGCTCAGTCGAATGAGGGAAAGGGGACGGAGTGTACTGGCAGGGGCTGGACAAAATCAAGCCAACCCCTACCCGATTCTTTTGGAATCAGTCAGTTGCACCCGGATCGGGGGTCAGCAGCGCCTGGATCAGGCCGGCGTGGCGGACCTTCTGGGCCTCCCGGCGCAGGCGGCTGGCAGTGAAGATGGCGCACAGCTCGTCCACGGCAGTGTCGAATACCTCGTTGACGATGACGTAGTCGAACTCGTTGAAGTGCAGCATTTCATCGCGGGCTGCCCCCAGCCGCTGGGCGATGACCGCTTCGCTGTCCTGGCCGCGCTTGCGCATGCGGTCCTGCAAGGCCTGCTTGGACGGCGGCAGGATGAACACGGTGACCGTGCCCGGCACCAGCTGGCGCACCTGCTGCGCGCCCTGCCAATCGATCTCCAGCAGCACGTCCTGGCCGGCGGCCAGCTGCGGTTCCACCGACTGCCGGGCCGTGCCCTTCCAGTCGCCGTGCACCCAGGCGTGTTCGAAGAAGTCGCCGGCGGCGATCATCTGCTCGAACTTCTCGGCACTGACGAAGTGGTAGTGCTGGCCGTTCACCTCACCGGGGCGCATCGCGCGCGAGGTGAAGGAGATCGACAGGGCGATCTGCGGGTCACGCGCCAGGGTGGCATTGACGATGCTGCTCTTGCCGGCGCCGGACGGGGCGGCCACGATGTACAGCGTGCCGCGCGTAACGGCGTCCGACGGCTTCGACGGGGCGCTCATGCGCGGAACCCAATTGGTTGATTTCGCAAAATTTTTCCTCGGTGTTCCAGGTCCGGCGCGGAGGATCGCGCCAGGACGGCGGGGGCTGCGCGGAACATCCTGGAACCAGGCCCGGCAGACGCTTCCCCAGGGGGCGGGCACGCAACTTTACCAGAGCAGGCCCTTTCCGGGCCCGTCCGGCAGGCGCCGCGCCTTGTGCCACATGGGCATCCGGAGGCCTGTGCTATAACCGGCCCGTACCCAACGACAGCCCGGAGGCCTGCGCCTCCCCGCCATCCCAGGAGAACGGCATGCCATCGATGAGCCGCCGCCAGTTCCTGAAAGTGACCGGGACAACCCTGGTCGGCTCCAGCCTGGCACTGATGGGCTTCGCGCCCGGCATCGCGCTCGCGGAGGTCAGGCAATACAAGCTGACCCGCGCGACCGAGACCCGCAACACCTGTACCTACTGTTCGGTGGCCTGCGGCATCCTGATGTACAGCCTCGGCGATGGCGCCAAGAACGCCGAGCCGAGCATCTTCCACATCGAGGGCGACCCGGACCATCCGGTCAACCGCGGCACGCTGTGCCCGAAGGGTGCCGGCCTGGCCGACATCATCCACAGCAAGTCGCGCCTGCTCTACCCCGAGTACCGCGCGCCGGGCTCGAACGAGTGGAAGCGGCTGAGCTGGGACGATGCGCTGGACCGCATCGCGCGGCTGATGAAGGAAGACCGCGATGCCAACTTCGTGCAGAAGAACGAAGCCGGGCAGACGGTCAACCGCTGGCTGACCACCGGCATGCTGGCGGCCTCGGCCACCAGCAATGAAACCGCGGTACTGACCCACAAGGTCGTCCGCTCCCTTGGCATGCTGGCATTCGACAACCAGGCACGTGTCTGACACGGCCCGACGGTGGCAGGTCTTGCCCCGACGCTAGGCCGTGGTGCGATGACGAATCACTGGGTCGACATCAAGAATGCCGACCTGATCCTGATCATGGGTGGCAATGCCGCCGAGGCGCATCCGTGCGGGTTCAAATGGGTGACCGAGGCCAAGGCGCACAACAAGGCCCGGCTGATCGTGGTCGATCCGCGCTTCAACCGCTCGGCCGCGGTGGCCGATGTGTACGCGCCGATCCGCACCGGTACCGACATCGTGTTCCTGGGCGGCCTGATCAACTACCTGCTGACCGAGGACCGCATCCAGCACGAGTACGTGCTGAACTACACCGACATGTCGTTCCTGGTGATGGACGAGTTCGCCTTCAAGGACGGCCTGTATTCGGGCTACAACGAAGAGAAGCGCAGCTACGACCGTTCCAGCTGGGACTACGCCTACGGTGACGATGGCTTCGTGCGCAGCGACCCGACGCTGAAGGACCCGCGCTGCGTCTACAACCTGCTGAAACAACACTACGCGCGTTACACCGTGGAGATGGTCGAGCGCATCTGCGGCACGCCGGCCGACAGCATCCGCCAGGTGTGGGACATGATCGCGTCCACCGCCGGCAAGGACAAGGCGATGACCATCCTGTACGCGCTGGGCTGGACGCAGCACTCGATCGGCGCGCAGAACGTGCGTGCCGGCACCATGGTGCAGCTGCTGCTGGGCAACATCGGCGTGGCCGGTGGTGGCATGAACGCGCTGCGCGGGCACTCCAACATCCAGGGCCTGACCGACATCGGCCTGATGTCCGACCTGCTGCCCGGCTACCTGACGCTGCCGAAACAGGATGAGCAGGACTACAACGCGTACATCGCCAAGCGCACGCAGAAGCCCCTGCGCGCCAACCAGATGTCGTTCTGGCAGAACTACCCGAAGTTCCACGTCAGCCTGATGAAATCGTGGTGGGGCGATGCCGCCACCGCCGACAACAACTGGTGCTTCGATTACCTGCCCAAGCTCGACAAGCCGTACGACATGCTGCAGGCGTACGAGCTGATGAACGAGGGCAAGATCCATGGCTACATCTGCCAGGGCTTCAACCCACTGGCTTCGGCGCCGAACAAGGGCAAGCTGATCAGCGCGTTCTCCAAGCTGAAGTTCATGGTCAGCATGGATCCGCTGGAAACCGAGACCATCGCCTTCTGGCAGAACCACGGCGCACTGAACGACGTCGACCCGAGCACGATCCAAACCGAAGTGTTCCGCCTGCCCACCACCTCCTTCGCCGAGGAGAACGGCGCGGTGGTCAATTCATCGCGCTGGCTGCAGTGGCACTGGAAGGGGGCCAACCCGCCGGGCGAAGCGCGCAGCGACATCGAGATCATGTCCGAGCTGTTCCATCGCATCAAAGCGATGTACGAGAAGGATGGCGGTGCGTGGTGGGAGCCGGTGCGCGACCTGGCCTGGAAGTACGCCAACCCGGAGCTGCCGACGCCGGAAGAACTGGCGATGGAATACAACGGCAAGGCGCTCGTGGACGTGTTCGATCCGAAGGATCCGACCAGGCTGGTGCGCAAGGCCGGCGAGCAGCTGGCGACGTTCGGCGACCTGCGCGACGACGGCAGCACCGCCTCCGGCTGCTGGATCTACATCGGCGCCTGGGGCCCGAGCGGCAACATGATGGCGCGGCGTGACAACAGTGACCCGACCGGCATCGGCAACACCCTGGGCTGGGCCTGGGCGTGGCCGGCCAACCGCCGCGTGATGTACAACCGCGCCTCGTGCGACGTGGCCGGCCAGCCCTTCGATCCGCGCCGCACGCTGCTGGCCTGGAACGGCAAGAACTGGGGCAACGTGGACGTGCCGGACTTCAAGGCCGACGAAGATCCCGCCGACGGGATGGGCCCGTTCATCATGAACCCGGAAGGCATCGCCCGCTTCTTCGCCAAGGCCGGCATGGCCGAGGGACCGTTCCCGGAGCACTACGAGCCCTTTGATACGCCGCTGCGCAGCAACCCGCTCAGCCCCGGCCAGGCGCTGACACTGAACAACCCGGCGGCACGCGTGTTCGCCAGCGACCGTGCACAGATCGGTTCGCCGGACGAGTTCCCGCATGTGGCCACCACCTACCGCCTGACCGAGCATTTCCACTTCTGGACCAAGCACGGCAAGTTGAACGCCATCATCCAGCCCGAGCAGTTCGTCGAGATCGGCGCGGCATTGGCCGACGAGCTGGGCATCACCAACGGCAGCCGCGTTCGCGTGAGTTCCAAGCGTGGCCATATCGAAGCCGTTGCGATGGTGACCAAGCGGATCAAGGCCCTGCAGATCGATGGAAAGACCGTGCACCAGGTGGGCGTGCCGATCCACTGGGGCTTCCTCGGTGCGGCCAAGCCCGGATATATCGCCAATACGCTGACCAATGCCATCGGTGACGGCAACTCGCAGACGCCCGAATCGAAGTGCATCCTGGTCAAGGTCGAGAAGGTGTAGGAGAAACGCCATGTCACTGCAATCGCTGGACATCATCCGCCGCTCGGCCACCACCACGCCCTCACCGGAGGCGCGCGGTGCGCACACCGGCCAGGTCGCCAAGCTGATCGATGTGAGCAAGTGCATCGGCTGCAAGGCCTGCCAGGTCGCCTGCATGGAGTGGAACGACCTGCGCGACGAAGTGGGCAGCTGCGTTGGCAGCTATGACAACCCGCCCGATCTGAGCGAACAGTCGTGGACGGTGATGAAGTTCCGCGAGTACGAGGACGAAAAGGGCAAGCTGGAGTGGCTGATCCGCAAGGAGGGCTGCATGCACTGCAGCGACCCGGGCTGCCTGAAGGCCTGCCCGTCGCCCGGCGCGATCATCCAGTATGCCAACGGCATCGTCGACTTCCAGGAAGAGAACTGCATCGGCTGCGGCTACTGCGTGACCGGCTGCCCGTTCGACGTACCGCGCATCTCCAAGAAGGACCACAAGGCCTACAAGTGCACGCTGTGTTCGGACCGGGTGGCGGTCGGTCAGGAGCCGGCATGCGTGAAGACCTGCCCGACCGGGGCGATCACCTTCGGCAGCAAACAGGCGATGACCGAGCATGCCGCCGGTCGCGTGGAAGACCTGAAATCGCGCGGCTACGAGAATGCCGGCCTGTACGACCCGCAGGGCGTCGGCGGTACCCATGTGATGTACGTGCTGCAGCACGTGGACAAGCCCGAGCTGTACGCCGACCTGCCCAAGGACCCCCGCATCAGCCCGATGGTGGAAGTCTGGAAGGGCGTGGCCAAGCCGCTGGGCGTGCTGGCGATCGCTGCCACCGCTTTCGCCGGCTTCCTGCACTACATCGGCATCGGCCGCAACACGGTCAACGACGAGGAAGAAGAAGAAGCCGAGCACGAGGCGAAGAGGATCGAAGAGGAGCAGCGGCCATGAAGTACGCCCCGCACCCGCGGCAGATCGTCCGCTACCGCGCGCCGACCCGCATCAATCACTGGATCGTGGCGATCTGCTTCGTGCTGACCGCGCTGTCCGGGCTGGCGTTGTTCCACCCTGCCCTGTTCCCGTTGACCCAGCTGTTCGGTGGCGGCCCGTGGACGCGCATCCTGCATCCGTTCATCGGCCTGGCCATGGTGGTGGGCTTTGCGCTGCTGGCGTTGCGCATGTGGCGCGACAATCTACCGACCGCCGATGACCGCGCGTGGATGCGCGGCATGCGCGATGTGCTGCGCAACGAGGATGAAAAGCTGCCACCGGTCGGTCGCTTCAATGCCGGCCAGAAGCTGCTGTTCTGGGCCATCATCGGCTGCCTGTCAGCACTGCTGCTGACCGGCTTCGTGATCTGGCGGCAGTATTTCAGTCATTTCTTCCCGATCGGAGTGATCCGCTTCTCGGTGCTGGCCCATGCGCTGTTCGGCTGGGTGCTGGTCTGCGCGATCGTGGTGCACATCTATGCGGCGCTCTGGATCAAGGGATCGGTGCGGGCGATGACCCAGGGCAAGGTGACCTATGGGTGGGCGTACAAGCACCACCGCCAGTGGTTCCGCGACATCCTGCGCGGGCGCCGGGAACAGGGGTAGCGGCAGGGCCTGCGGCCCTGCACCCGCTTCAAGCCAAGGCAACAGCAACAGCGGCTATCCGTGGGATGGCGGGG